>NZ_MTCA01000280.1:0-3413 GCF_002150205.1 Flavobacterium sp. FPG59
TTGATATACTTTTCTAATAAATTCTGTTTTTTTTACCAAAGGTTAGCACCACTAGTCATAAATTCAAATATCAGCGTTATCCGCGATCCAATTCTAGGAAAAACAAAAAGACATCAAGCGAACTCGATGTCTTTCTTGAACTATTGAATTAAAATTTATTTTTTGATCAAACCTAAATCAACTAAACGCTCATAAAGGTAATCACCTGCAGTGATGTCTTCAAATTGTTTTGGATTTTCAGTATTAATACAGTTTTCTAGGCAATTCAATGGCATATCGCTCACTGGGTGCATAAAAAACGGAATAGAATAACGAGAAGTTCCCCATAATTCACGTGGAGGATTCACTACTTGATGAATAGTCGATTTCAATTTGTTGTTGGTATGACGTGATAACATGTCACCCACATTAATAACCAACTCGTCTGGCTCAGCAATAGCGTCAATCCATTCTCCGTTGTGGTTTTGAACCTGTAACCCTTTTCCTTGAGCACCCATTAACAACGTAATCAAGTTGATGTCACCATGAGCAGCAGCTCTAATAGCGTTTTCAGGCTCTGATGTAATTGGTGGGTAATGAATAGGTCTTAGGATAGAATTTCCATCTTTTGCATAATTGTCAAAATAAAATTCATCTAATCCTAATCGTAAAGCCAAAGCTCTTAAAACATACACACCTGTTTTTTCTAACATTTGGTAGGCTTCTTTTCCTACCACGTTAAAACGAGGTAATTCTTTTACTTCAACATTTTCAGGATATTCTGCAGCGTATTTTGAATCTTCAGACACGTATTGTCCAAAATGCCAAAATTCTTTTAAATCTCCTTCTTTTCTGCCTTTGGCGTGTTCTGTTCCAAAAGAAACATAACCTCTTTGTCCGCCAATTCCAGGAATTTCATAACTGCGTTTGGTTTCTAATGGTAGGTCGAAAAAATTTCTAATTTCACCATACAATTCTTCAACTAACTGATCATTTAAAAAATGCCCTTTGAGTGCTACGAAGCCAATGTCTTCAAATGCACTTCCGATTTCATTTACAAATTTTTGTTTACGTGCCGGGTCATCCGACAGGAAATCACGCAAGTCAACACTAGGAATGTTTTGCATACTTAAATAATTTTATAAATTGCAAGGAATAAATCTTGCAGTTACAAATGTAAAGAATAATTTTATATCTGAATTTTAAATTTTACAAACAACATGAAAAAATATAACAAAATAATACAAAACTGTTATATTTTTTTATCTTTGAACCATACATTAAAACCGAAACCATGATCTTCGACAGAAAAAATCTTACTGACATTCAATTATTAGATTTATATAAACGAATACTAAAACCACGACTAATAGAGGAAAAAATGTTAATCCTTATTCGTCAAGGTAAAGTTTCAAAATGGTTCTCAGGAATTGGTCAAGAGGCAATTTCTGTTGGGGTTACCGCAGTTTTAGATTCAGATGAATACATTTTGCCTATGCATAGAAATTTGGGAGTATTTACAGGAAGAGATATTCCGTTATACCGCCTTTTTTCGCAATGGCAAGGCAAAGCCAATGGTTTTACAAAAGGTCGTGATCGTAGTTTTCATTTTGGCTCGCAACAATATAAAATTATCGGAATGATTTCGCATTTGGGACCGCAGTTAGGTGTGGCTGACGGAATTGCTTTGGCAAATAAACTCAAGAAAAACGGTAAAGTTACCGCAGTTTTTACGGGAGAAGGAGCCACAAGTGAAGGAGACTTTCACGAAGCTTTGAATATTGCTTCGGTTTGGGAATTACCTGTTTTATTTGTAATTGAAAATAATGGATACGGACTTTCTACACCTACAAATGAGCAATACCGCTGTGAAAATTTAGCAGATAAAGGCATTGGTTACGGAATGGAAAGTCATATTGTAGACGGAAATAATATATTGGAAGTATTTAATTTATTATCTGAATTAAAGGCTTCAATGAAAGATAATCCAAGACCTGTTCTATTGGAATTTAAAACCTTCCGAATGCGCGGGCACGAGGAGGCGAGTGGAACAAAATACGTTCCGCAGGAATTAATCGATATGTGGGCTGAAAAAGATCCTGTAGAAAACTTTAGAAACTTTTTGTCAGAGAACAAGATTCTTACAACTGAATTTGATGAAGCACTACGATTAGAAATTAAGAAAGATATAGACGACAGTTTGGCTCTAGCCAATGCAGAACCTGAAATAGAGGCTTCCTTAACTGAAGAGCTAAATGATGTATACAAACCATTTATATATGAGGAAGTTAAACCTTCAACGGAAAAAGAAAACATCCGCTTTATAGATGCTATTTCCAGTGCTTTGAAACAGTCTATGGAGCGCTTTGAAAACTCAGTCATCATGGGGCAAGACATTGCTGAGTATGGTGGAGCATTCAAAATTACTGATGGATTTGTAGCGCAATTTGGCAAAGAGCGCGTGATCAATACACCTATTTGCGAAAGTGCAGTAGTTTCAGCGGGAATGGGACTTTCTATTAATGGTTACAAAGCGATTGTTGAAATGCAATTTGCTGATTTTGTTTCTACAGGATTCAATCCAATAGTAAATTTATTGGCCAAATCGCACTATAGATGGCTAGAAAAAGCCGATGTTGTAGTACGAATGCCTTGTGGCGGTGGAACTCAAGCGGGACCGTTTCATTCGCAAACTAATGAAGCATGGTTTACTAAAACTCCAGGTTTAAAAGTAGTTTATCCTGCCTTCCCGTATGATGCTAAAGGCTTGTTGAATGAGTCTATTAATGATCCAAATCCAGTATTGTTCTTTGAGCACAAGCAATTGTATAGAAGCGTATACCAAGACGTTCCTAAAGATTATTACACCTTACCATTAGGAAAAGCGGCTCTATTGAAAGAAGGAAATTCGGTAACTATTATCGCTTTTGGAGCGGCAGTTCATTGGGTAATTGATACATTGGATAAAAATCCTGAAATTTCAGCAGATTTATTGGATTTGAGAACGCTTCAACCTTTAGACACCGACGCTATTTTTACTTCTGTAAAGAAAACGGGTAGAGCTATTATTTATCAGGAAGATAGCTTGTTTGGTGGAATTGCCAGTGATTTATCAGCACTAATTATGGAGAATTGTTTCCAATATTTGGATGCACCGGTGAAACGAGTAGCCAGTTTAGACACACCAATTCCTTTCACAAAAGCGCTTGAAGATCAGTATTTACCAAAAGGTCGTTTTGAAAATGAGCTGATTGCGCTGTTAGCTTATTAAAATTAAAAATAGGAATTTCGGATTTTAAAAATACCCTAGAATCCAATAGATAATTATGAATAGGAGGATGGTTCCAAAACAACCGCCTCCTAATTTTTTTGCGCCATATCCGGCGATGATAGTTTTAAAAAATCCGTTCATATTTTTTTATTAAAAGTAACGA
>NZ_MTCA01000056.1:0-17128 GCF_002150205.1 Flavobacterium sp. FPG59
ACATATTTAATATAAAATATTCAAAAAAGCCGAATCTAAAACTTTAGATTCGGCTTATTGGTATTTACTAAAATGCTTTAAAGACTTTTGACTTTAAAACTTTAGGACTAAAAACTACTCTCCTAAAAATGGGTATCTGTAATCAACTGGAGTTACAAAAGTTTCTTTGATGGTTCTTGCAGAAGTCCAACGCAATAAGTTTTGCATAGATCCTGCTTTATCATTTGTTCCTGATCCTCTTGCTCCACCAAACGGTTGCATTCCTACAATTGCTCCTGTTGGTTTATCATTGATGTAGAAGTTACCAGCTGCGTTTTGTAATTTCACAGTAGCTTCTTCAATAGCATATCGGTCTTGACTGAAAACAGCTCCTGTCAAAGCGTACTCTGATGTAGTGTCTACTAATTCTAAAGTTTCTGCCCATTTAGCATCTTCGTAAACATAAATAGTTACAACTGGTCCGAATAATTCAGTTTCCATTGTAGCGTATTTTGGATTGGTAGTTAAAATAACCGTTGGCTCTATAAAGTACCCTTTTGATTTGTCATAATTTCCACCGATAATTACCTCTGCATCTGCATCAGCTTTGGCTTGGTCAATAGCTTTCGCCAATTTATCAAATGAACCTTCAGAGATTACCGCAGTGATAAAGTTGCTCATATCTTGTGGCGATCCCATTTTCATTGATTTTAAATCAGCTTCTAATTCAGCTTGTACAGCTGGCCATAAACTTTGCGGAATGTACACGCGTGAAGCAGCGCTACATTTTTGACCTTGATACTCAAAAGCACCACGTGCTATACCTGTGCTAACTTGTTTTGAGTGAGCAGATGGGTGCGCAATGATGAAATCTTTACCACCAGTTTCACCTACAATACGTGGATATGTTTTGTATTTGCTGATATTAGTACCAATTTTTGCCCAAATATCATTAAATACTCCTGTAGATCCTGTAAAGTGAACTCCAGCTAAATCACGGCTAGCCAATAAGGTTTCGGTGATCATTCCTGAGTCTCCCATTACCATGTTGATAACACCATTTGGTAAACCAGCTTCTTTAAAAATTTGCATCAATAAGTTGGCAGAGTACACTTGAGTTGCTGCAGGTTTCCAAACTACAACGTTACCCATTAAGGCCGCACTTGTAGGTAAGTTTCCAGCAATTGCTGTAAAGTTAAAAGGAGTAATGGCGTATACAAATCCTTCAAGAGGTCTGTATTCAACACGGTTCCACATATCAGCAGTAGATTTTGGTTGCTCGTTGTAAATTTGTGTCATGTACTGTACGTTGAAACGTAAAAAGTCAATTAATTCACAAGCGGCGTCAATTTCTGCTTGGTATATTGTTTTAGACTGTGCAATCATTGTTGCTGCATTGATCTTAGCTCTGTAAGGACCAGCTAATAATTCTGCTGCTTTTAAGAAAATTCCAGCGCGTTGCTCCCAAGCCATTTTAGCCCAGTCTTCTTTAGCTTCAAGTGCTGTTGAAATTGCAGCTTCTATATGTTTTTTTTCGGCTTGGTGATATACCCCTACAATATGCTGGTGGTCATGAGGAGCAGACATTTTTTTAGTGTCTCCTGTTCTAACTTCTTCGTTTCCTATATAAAGAGGAACGTCTACTGTAGCGTTCCACATTTCGGCGTATGCTGCTGAAACCGCTGCTCGTTCTGGCGAATTAGGGGCATAGCTTTTTACAGTTTCGTTTACTGCATTGGGTACGTGAAAAAATCCTTTTAACATGTTGATGTTTTTATTGGGTTAAAAATAGTGTTGTATTGTTTTTAAACTAAAAACAAAAGTACAAAGGTTTCTTTAAAGATTTGATATTTTTTAAAGTAATCTAAAGCATCTTGTTGTTCTTAATCTAGATTGTAGCCCTGATAGTAATGGAAAGCTTTTTATGATGGAAAGCCGATTTTGCAGCGCTAAAAAAGCGACTGCAAGAAGCTCTTTTTAGGGCTAGCAAAACGTGCTTGACACTTAAAAACTTGAAATGGATAGCAGGATGTGCTCCTAAGTAGATATATTAATTAAGTGCAAATGGTGCACAAAGTCTGAAAGCAGGAACTATTACTTTGAAATTTCTAGTTGAGGTAAAGTTAATCATGTTGAAGTGCCCTTTCATAGCTCCATACGGTGATGATAGCAAGCAACCTGAACTGTAAGTGTGTTGTTCACCTGGTTTTAATACTGGTTTTTTTCCAATAACGCCTTCGCCATCCACAATTTCAATATCGTTAAGAGAATCAAAGATTTCCCAATGACGTGAAATTAATTGTACTGAATCTTTACTGTGGTTTTCTATGGTAATTACGTAACTAAAGGCAAAATGAATCTTGTAGTTCTTGAAGTAAGTGCCTTCAAAACTAGTTAAAACTGAAATTTTTATGCCTCTTGTTATTTGAGAAACCATATATAATGGATAAATACGTAATTATTATTGACAAATTTACAAAAAAATGATCTACATGCGGCTATATGATAAAAAGATTTTTCTAGTTAATTATATTTAGTGAGTTGGCTACTCCTTTGCCTACAACGCGCTCATACCTATCAATACCTTCTCTATAGTAAACTAATATGGTGTACTCATTTTCAGTTTGATAGAAATTACCATCTACGTTATTTTCGAGGTCAATTATACCCTTATCATCGGCAATAGTGTATTGAAAATTAGTGAATCCTTGCTTGATTAAAATTGCTTTTTCGTATCGACCATTTTTTGGGTTGTATTCCATTTTATACTCGGGAGTCAATGCATAGTTGTTGAACATTCCTGTAACGTAAATACTTTTTTTTAACTGAAAAGCAGGCGCAGAAAGGTTGAAGTATACCCAAGCATAATCGGCCTCTATTTCACTTTTTTGGGTGTTAATGTTTTTTACTACAAAGGTACCATTAGCATCTTGAGTAAAAAGGTAAGGAAAGTTACCACGAGCAGGACTTGTATGTAAAAGGGTGCCGTATATAGGAGTGCTAGAATCTATTCTGGCAACGTTATTACTGGCTGATCGGATGTCTTTGTTTTCAAAAAATAAGAATTCATTTCCAGCCCAAAACTGCGTTTCGGTATCGTATTTATAAACTAAATCATTGCCTATTGTAAACTGCGGTGGGATATTTTTTAAGGCTGTTTTGAACTGAGCATTTTGTAAAATAAGCACTTTTACATTTTTTATAGGGTTTTGAAAGGTGATTGCACTGGATTTAATGCTAAAATCAAGATTGTGCTTGGCGTCATTACTTTGTACAGTTCTTGCTCTTTTTATTTGTAAAGGAACCGTAACAAGGTCTTCATAGAGAATGAATTTTCTAGAAAAAACTACCTCCTTATTATCATCGGTAATTTTAAGGATGTAGTTTCCACTAATTTTAAGGCGTTGTGTAAATTGGTTTGGAAAAGCTAATTTGTAATGAGAATAGATTTGTAAGGCGTTGAAAGAGTTGGTGTGATCTTGTATTCTTTGATTGTCAAAGCCGTCTAGGTATTCAATTTTAGGGATAGGAGTGGGATTCCAGTTGTAATCACAGTGGATGATTTCATAGTAATAATTAGCCTCATTGCCGTAAAGATCATCAAATTCTAATTGAAATCCTTCGCCAAGTTTTATGAACGGAACGATATTTTGATCGTTTTGGATGAATGAAACAGTTTTTATGTGGTACGGTGGATCAATTTCTTTTTCGGGTTGTGCTTGTACAATAGTTCCCAATAAGAGAGCAATAAAAACAAAAAATTTATTCATTTTATGGTTTTTTTATTTTGGTAAAGATAAGAATAACCTTTGTGTTATTCCATTATTAGCAACTGTTTTAGCAATTTCTTTCGTGTGTAATTTCTGTTAAATAAAATATAACTAAGCAATAAATTAGTAAGATTGTATTATTTTTACCCTAAACTAACAAAACTTATGAAAAAAATCACAAATTTGGTTCTGGGTATGATGTTGTTTCCAGCGGCTGTTTTTGCACAGCAAATGGATTTTTCAACAGCAATTCCCTTAGACCCTTCGGTCAAAACAGGAAAATTACCTAACGGGTTAACGTATTACATCAAGAAAAATGCCAAACCAGAAAAGAAAGTAGATCTTAGACTGGTTGTTAATGCAGGTTCTATTCTTGAGGAAAATGATCAGCAAGGATTAGCGCATTTCATGGAGCACATGTGCTTTAATGGAACTAAGCGTTTTCCTAAAAATCAATTGGTAGATTACCTTCAAAGTATTGGGGTTAAATTTGGACAACATTTAAATGCATACACTAGCTTTGATGAAACGGTATATTTTTTACCAATTCCATCAGATGATCCTGAAAAATTAGAAAAAGGATTTCAAATCATTGAGGACTGGGCTTTCAACACTGTTTTGACACCAGAAGAAATTGATAAAGAAAGAGGTGTTGTTCTTGAAGAATATCGTTTAGGTCTTGGCGCTGGAAAAAGAATGATGGGTCGTTATCTTCCTAAAATGATGCACGATTCAAAATACGCTACTCGTTTGCCAATTGGTCAAAAAGAGGTATTAGAAAAGTTCAAACATCAGTCCTTAATTAATTTTTACAAAGATTGGTACCGTCCTAACTTAATGAGTGTTATTGTAGTAGGTGATATTGATGTAGCCGAAATGGAGAAAAAAATTGTTTCTCACTTCTCTTCTTATAAAAATCCTGCAAATGAAAAACCAAGAAAAGTATTTGAAGTTCCTAATCACAAAGAAACTTTTGTAGCTGTAGAAAGCGACAAAGAAGCATCGAATACACAAGTACAATTATTGTACAAAGATTATGCTGCACCTAAGAAAATGGTAAATCTAGGTGATTTTAAAAATTACATGATCGAGAATTTATTTGCAACGCTTTTAAATACGCGTCTTGATGAATTGACCAATTCTGCAACACCACCTTTCACTTATGGGTATTCTTATTATGGTGGTACTTTTGCAAGAACCAAAAAAGGATATCAATCTGTGGCAATGTCATCAGAAGACAAGCAACTAAGTGCCTTGAAAACATTGGTAACAGAAAACGAGCGTGCTAAGAAATTTGGATTCACACAAGGAGAGTTAGACCGTGCTAAGTCTGAATTTATGGCTTCTATTGAAAAAGCATACAATGATAGAAGTAAAACGAATTCAGAGAACTTTGTTGGGGAGTTACAAGCAAATTTCCTTGAAAACGAGCCAGCTCCAGGAATTGAATGGACTTTTCAAACCTTTAAGCAAATCTTACCGATGATTGATCTTAAAGATGTAAATGGGTTAATTAAAGAGTACGTTAAAGAGGATAACCGAGTTATCATTTTAACGGGTCCTGAAAAAGAAGGCTTGAAGAAAGTAACAGAGCAAGAAGTATTAGCTGCAATAAAAGTGAATACTGACGAATTAAAACCTTACGAAGATGCTGCAGTGGCTACTAGCTTGCTTAGAAAAGAGGTAAAAGCGGGAACAGTGGTAAGCAGAAGTAGTAATGATAAATTGGGTACAAAAACCTTAGTTCTTTCCAATGGTGCTAAAGTGACGTATAAAAACACCGATTTTAAAAATGACGAAGTGCTTTTTGAAGCGGTTAGTTTAGGAGGGTCTAATTTGTATTCGAATGAAGAAATGAAAAAAGTTCAGTTTGCCAATGGAGCACTTGCTGAGGCTGGTTTCTCAGGATTAAAATTGAACGATATAAATAAATTCATGACGGGTAAAATAGCGAGAGTGAATCCTTATATTAGTGGGATTACCGAAGGTTTAAGAGGTTCTTCAACACCTAAGGATTTAGAATATCTTTTCCAAATGACTTATGCTTATTTTACAGATTTAAATTTTGATCAAGAAGCTTTTGAAGGCTTTAAGCAAAAACAATCAAGCTTTTTCAAAAATATGGCTTCTACGCCACAAAATTACTTCCAACAGGAGTTTTATACTTATTTGAACCAGAATAATCCACGCTTTTTTGGAATCATGCCTACTGATAAATCATGGGCTGATACCGATTATAAATTGGCTTACGAAAAATACAAAGAGCGTTTTGCAAATGCTGCTGATTTTGAATTTTTCTTCGTAGGAAATGTTGATGATGCAACAATCGAAGCTATGGCTACAAAATATATTGCCTCATTACCAGCGAATGATAAAAAAGAAAAAGCAGTAGATTTAGGATATAGAATGTTAAAAGGCGACTTGAAAAAAGTAGTAAATAAAGGAGCAGATCCAAAGAGTAACGTGACCATCATGTTTTATGGTGATGCTAAATATTCTGCTAAAGATGCTATGAGTATGCAAGCTTTAGGGGAAGTACTTACTATTAAACTGGTAGAGCAATTGCGTGAAAACGAAAGTGGTGTGTATGGTGTAAATGCTAGAGGAAGCATCAGCAAAATGCCTTACGGATCGTATAATTTTTCGATAGGTTTCCCTTGCGGACCAGAGAATGCTGAAAAGTTGACTGCATCTGCATTGAAAGAACTTCAAAACATTATTGACAAAGGACCAGATGAGAAAGATATTGCTAAATTCAAAGAAGGTGAATTAGCCGATTTTAGAAAAGATAGTAAAGAGAACCGTTTTTGGTTGTCTAACTTGACAAGATCGTATTTAAATGCATCTAATCCTGAAGATGTTTTGAAAATGGAAGAAATGGTAAATGCCGTTACTGCCAAAGATATTCAGAACATCGCCAAACAATATCTTACTAAGGATAAAGTGATAGGTATATTGATGCCAGAGAAAAAATAATTTTTTAGTCTTAAAACTAAAACCTGCTATTTCATTGAAGTAGCAGGTTTTTTTATGCCAATATAAAATCTAAATTTTCTTCAATATCAGGGCTGATGTGGTTTTCATCAAGTAGTGCATCCGAAAGCAGTTTTTTGTTTTCCTGCAAACGAATGATTTTTTCCTCGACGGTATTCTTGGTAATGAATCGAACGACATTTACTTTGTTCAACTGTCCAATACGATGAGCCCGACCAATTCCTTGCTTTTCAGCAAAAGGATTCCACCATGGGTCCAAGAACAAGACATAAGAAGCTTTAGTAATATTGAGTCCCACGCCACCCGCTTTTAAGGAAATGAAAAACAATTTTGAGCGCTCTTGTTCTTGAAATTTTTGCACTTGATACGCGCGTTCATTTTGTGGAGTTGCACCAGTCAATTCACAAAAATCAATTTTGTTTTCGATGCTCCATTTTTTATAAAATTCCAAGTTGGATACAAACGAACTGAATACTATCGTTTTTTGATTGGATTGCACTAATGTTTCCAAATATCGGGTCACCGCAATATATTTCCCAGAATCAAGTTCTGATTTTTTATCAATCATTTTAGGATGATTGCTCAATTGCCGTAAGCGCATCAACGTATTGATAATATTGATTTTGTCAATGCCAGAACCATCAGTTTTTAAAAGTGCGTTTCTTGCTTTTGACTTTTCTTCTTCGTACAATTTCTCTTGTTCGGGTTCCATATCACAATAGAAAACTTGTTCCGAGAGTTCCGGTAAGTCTTTTAAAACTTGTTCTTTCGTTCGGCGTAAAATAAACGGACTGACTAAATTTCTTAATTCTGACAGACTGTTTTCGTCTTGGTTTTTCTCGATTGGAATTTTGTAATGCTCTGCAAAAAAAGCGTAACTCCCCAAAATATTCGGATTGATAAATTGCATTTGTGACCACAAATCGTCCAATGAGTTTTCGATAGGAGTACCACTCAGAGAAATTTTATGGCTAGTTTGAATTTGATTTATGGCTTGAAAAATTTTCGAGTTTTTATTTTTGATGTATTGACTTTCGTCCAAAATCAAAAAACGAAATTTATACTTTTGTAAAATGGAAAGATCTCTCGCCACCACCGCATAACTCGTAAAGATCAAGTCGTATTTTTCTAATTTTTTAGAAATTAGTTTACGCTCTTGTCCCACATATTGAATTCTCCTGAAATGAGGCGTAAACTTTCTAGCTTCGTTGTACCAGTTGAACACCAAAGAGGAGGGAAGCACAATCAAAGCTTTTAGGTATTCTTTGGCTACAGGAATTTCATTGCCAAACAAATCGAGTTGTATGTTTTCGGCTTTTTCAAAATCTAATTTTTCTTGTACAGCGACCAGTGTTGATAGGGTTTGCAATGTTTTTCCCAATCCCATATCATCGGCCAAGCAAGCGCCTAAACCATTGTTGTAATGTTCCAAAAGCCATTGTACGCCTACTATTTGGTACGGTCGCAACGTGGCTTTAACCAAAGGCGAAGGTTGGTATTGAACCGTTTCTTTTACATGCAAGGTCTGTTTTAATTGCGGGATGTCTTCAAAAACACCAAAATTACTTTTGAGCACTGCCATAGTTCCGTTGTTGATTTTAGCCAGCTTAGCCATAGCTCCGTAACGCGTCATCCATTCAATGGGAATTAAAAAATAATTCCCATTGGGTAAGAGAAACAAGCGATTTTGGCTTTTTATATTCGGAATCAAGTCGCTGAAATTGAATTTAAAATCATCACAAACTACAGTCATTTTAATATCAAACCAATCGTTTTGTATGGTGTTGGAGAATGTAATGGTAACTGCATTATTATCAATATTTTTTCCGTCGATTTTAAGATTCTCTAACGAAAAACCTACTGATTCTAATTTTACACGATTTTCTAATGCCCATTGCACACAAGCGTAGGTGTCTTTTTGTTCTGGTTTTTGCAAAAGTCCAAAAAGCTGATTTTCTTGTTTGCCAAAACCAAGCGTTTGCAGGGATTCCGTAAATTTATCCTCACCTTGACTGCGCTTGTATTGGATTAATTTTATGTTCTCTAAGTCTTTTAAATCAATTTCAGTATGCGTATTTTTGGTTTTAGTGGCATCAAAAACGTATCCATCATAATCAAAAGAAAGACTGATGAAATAGGTGTTTTTAAAAAAATCATGCACCAATTGTAGGTTGCAAGAACGAATACTGGTTTGGGTAATCACCTCAAACCCCGTGGCGCTAATATCTACTTTTTGGGCAATGTCTTTAATGAATTTTTCAAAATAGTCGGGTACTAATTTCGAAGGAATTTCGACCGTTTTTTTATTTAAAAAAGGGGTTACTTTTTTGGAATTGATGCTTTTTAACGCATACAGTTTATGGTGTGAAACCAACCATCCCGGTTCGTCTAACAACAATGTTACTGTTGTGTTCGAGGGATAAAAAGCAAGGTCATTTTCCTTTAGTTGTAAAGTATATGAAATTCCGTTTTCGTGTTTATCAAAATGCAGTTCGGTTTCTAAAGCTGGATTTTGAGTGCCAATACGACTGATACGAAAATCTTTTTCTTTACCTAATTGAAACGAAAGCGGAAAATCATGTTCGCGAACTAAAGCATAAAAGGATGCTAATTGCAGTTGTATGAATTGTGTAATTCCGAATTTTAATTTCTCGTCTTGCAATAAGTCCTCAATCTTCTTGGCAGCTTTACTTTTTGTTCGGTATTTTTTAAACAAGACTTCTGGTTGCAAGCTTTCGCAAATGCTAAGTGTTTTTTGCGTTGCAAGCGGGAGTTTTTTTGTCTCAACGCCCATACTCTGCAGGACTTCTGAACTTGCTTTTTTTTCTAAATACGTGATAGTATCCACATGACCAACTACATACGAAGTAGGGATATAGCAATTGAGTTTCGCTTCAAGACTAAGATCAAAGCAAAACTGGAAATGATTTTCGGGTTCCAAAAGCAATACGTTATTTAATTATTTAGTTTTTTTAAACAAAGATTCCACAAATTTACACAGATTAATTTGTGCTAATTTGTGGAATCTAACTCGGCTTTTATTTTACAATAATTATTTAAAACAAACTGGGATAATTTCTCCTTTGGCCAAACAGTATTTTTCGACTAGTTCAGGAGCAATTTTGTTAGTGTAATCCTCTTCAACAACTGTAAAACCTATGCTTCTTAATTTGTCAAAATAATCACGACCGTAAATGCGCACGTGGTCGTATTGGCCAAATATTTTGGCACGTTCTTTCTGGTCGGTAATGCTGTCATCCGCAAAAGTTACGTCTCTTTTTAAATCCTGCGGAATTTGTAAAATAGCCATTCCACCTGGTTTCAACACACGATACAATTCCTGCATCGCTTTGGTATCGTCTGGAATGTGTTCCAAAACGTGGTTGCACAAAACAACATCGTATTGATTGTCCTTGAAAGGCAAATTGCAAATATCTGCTTTCACATCTGCCAACGGCGAAAACAAATCGGTGGTGGTATAATCTAAGTTTTTTTGTTTGCGAAACAATTTGTAAAAAGCTTGTTCAGGAGCAAAATGCAAAACTTTTTTTGGCGCTGTAAAAAAATCTGTTTGTTCGTTGAGGTATAACCACAACAAGCGATGTCTCTCTAATGAAAGCGTACTTGGCGATAGCACATTGTTGCGTTGCGTTTCGTATCCGTATGGTAACATCGATTTAAAGCTTTTGCCGTCAATAGGATCAGTGAATTTATCTCCTTTAAGAGTAAAGGCTATTATAGGGCGTGCAACATAACTCAAACGAATTAAAAGCGGACGCGGAATGGTATTGAGGATGGTTTTGAAAAGTCTTTTCATAGTTTATTACACAGAGATTCACAAAGAAGTCGCAGAGATTCGCAAAGTTTTACAATTCTCTAGCGGTGTTAATGAATCGTTTAATATTGTTTTTTAAAATTTTTGAATTATAATTGATTAGTAACCCTAGAGGATATTGTCCTAATTTCAAATATGTTAAAATTTGAGCAAAATGTACCGAAGTAAAACTTTCAACAGTTTTCAATTCGACTACTAGTTTGTCTTCAATTAGCAAATCAATTCTATATCCATGATCAATTTTTATTTCTTTATAAATAATTGGTAGCATTACTTCTTTTTCAACTTTAAAACCTGCTTTTTTTATTTCATAAAAGAGACATTGTTGGTAAGCTGACTCTAATAGGCCAGGGCCTAATTGTCTATGAACTTCAATTGCTAACCCTATTATTTTATAAGAAAGTGATTCTAAATCAGCAGGAATTTTTGATAGTTCTTCTTCCATTTGGTTACCATTGTTGAATAGAAATTTGTGAATCTCTGCGATTTCTTTGCGAATCTTCGTGAAATAATTTACATCACCAATGGCACTTTTCTAAATTCATCTTCTTCATTGCTCACAATTCCCAGTTCTTTATAGATGTATGCAAAAGTGGATAAAATTTCAGGTTTTCCATCGATAATGGCTACATCGTGTTCAAAATGAGCTGATGGTTTTCCATCGGCAGTAGTTATTGTCCAGCCGTCTTTATGTTGTTTGATGTTGCGGGTTCCCATATTGATCATCGGTTCTATGGCAACCACCATACCTTCAATAAAAAGTTTACCACGACCTTTTTTACCATAATTTGGCATTTCTGGATCTTCATGCATTTTTTGGCCTAAGCCGTGACCTACCAGCTCACGCACTACACCATATCCATGTGCTTCGGTATATTTTTGAATAGCATTACCCACATCTTCCACACGATTTCCTAGACGGAGTTCGCGAATTCCTACGTACAAGGATTCCTTTGTAACTTGTAGTAATTTTTTTGTTTCTGGTGCCACTTCTCCAATTTCGAAAGAGTAGGCATGATCACCATGATATCCGTTTTTGAAAGCCCCGCAATCCACTGAAATAACATCACCACTTTCTAATGGTTTGTTGTTTGGGATTCCATGAACTACTTGTGAGTTTGGACTCATGCATAATGAATTAGGAAAACCGTACAATCCTAAGAAACTTGGTACTGCGCCGTGATCACGAATAAAGGCTTCGGCAAGTTTGTCTAAGTATAATGTTGTTACACCTTCTTTGATCTCAGAGGCAATCATTCCTAAAGTTTTGGATACGATTAAGGCACTTTCGCGCATTAATTCTATTTCTTCACGTGACTTTGCTATAATCATAATTTCGAATTTTCAGTTGGCAAAAGTACGATTTTATAATTATTTAATCCGGATTGGCCATAATTTTAAACAGCTCCGAATTTGAAATGTAAAAGCGGTTTTCCAATGCTATTTTTGAGAGTTGCGCACTCACTAAATTGTTCTCTCTAGTATTGATTAAAAACAGTGAGCTTTCGCCAAAAGAAAACAAGCGTTCCTCAGAGTTGAGCATGGTTTGATTGTCTTTTACCAAACCTTTTATTAATTCCTTTTGTTTTAATAAGGATTCAATTTCTGTCTTTTGAGCATTAATCTTGTTGGTCAATTGTACTTTTTCAAGATTTAAAGCAAACTCAGTTTCTTGTACTTTGAATTTAGCTAATTTAAGGCTACCTCGTTCTTTTCTTAAAAATAGTGGAAAGTAAAAATTCAATCCAATTTTGTAATCTTCAAAACGATAATTATCTATATAACTTGGTTCAGAAAGATAGGAGTAACCGATGTCAATTTTGGGTAAAAGCATGTTGGCTTTGAGTTTTTGATCTACAGTTAACATATCAATCTTACTTTCAAGGGCGTTAATTTTAGGATGATTGGTTATGGAAAAGTCTTGATTAACTAGATCATTAGTTCTTAAACTTTCCTGAATGGTAAATTCTAATTGACTTTCCGGAATTAAATCTTCAGCTAGTTCGAGCGGAATGTTGTTCTCAAGCCATAAATAATTAGAAAGTTCTAATTTGGCTTTGGTAAGTTTTAATTTAGAATCTTCAAGACTTAAAGCTCTATTTTTTACAATAATTCCTGCCTCAACACTATCTATAGCGGGCTTGTCACCTTGAATAATTAAAGATTGAATTCCTTTAAATCGTATTTGAGCATTTTTATTGTATTCTTCATAAAGTTCTACTTCATTAAAGTTTCTTTTCCAATTAAAATAAGCCAGAGAAGCATCATAAAGAACAGCAATTGCTTCTAATTTTCGCTCTGCTTCACTAAGTTGTAATTGCATTTTTGCTTTCCTCACATCGGCCATTCTTTGATTAATAAGAAGACCTTGACCTAATGGAACCGTAATTCCAAGAGAGGTAAGCCCTTGATTAGGTACTGTATTTTCGGGATTCAGGTATATGCCTTCATTGTTATCAAATCCAGCTTTAATTTCAATACCATACCAAGTAGGGATTTTAAAGCTGCTGTTTAAAATAGAATAATACTCTTTGTCTTTGAATTGTTTATTGCTAAAATCGACTTCTATTTTTGGATCAAAGCCACCTCTTGCCATCATTAAGTTAGCTTGTGCTTTGCTTATCTCAAGGTTAGCATTTTTTACTAAAGGATGGTATTTTTTTACGTAACCTAAAAATTCAGTGTATGTGAATTCCTTTGAAACCGTAGTTTGTGCAGATAATGTGATGCAAAAAAATAAAAACGCTACTAGTATTTGTTTCATTACTTCTTGTCTTTTGTAGGCTGTGCAGCTGGTTTGTAATAATTAGGTGGAAATCCGTTGAGTGTTCTCCAAAGTTCAAACCATACAGGAACATTGTTAAGTAAGGCTAGGGTTTGAGCACCAGCTCCTATACTTAATTGTTTAGGCCACTTATCTTCGTTTTCATCAGGAGCAATTAGCACTCGGTATTTACCGTTTACACTGATGAAATTTTCAATGGCTACAATTTTCCCACCAAAGGTTCCATAAGACATATTAGGCCAACCCGAAAAGACAATTGTAGGCCATCCATCAAACCAAACGCGTACTTTTTCACCTTTACTCAAAAGTGGTAAATCAATTGGGTTTACAAATGTTTCTACAGCAATATCATAGGCAGATGGCATAATAGTAGCAATTGGGGTTCCCTCTTTTATGGTTTCTCCAATACCAGATTGAATAGCTCTGTTGACATAGCCGTTTTGAGATGCTTTGATATAATACATACCGTTTCTGATACTGTAGTTTGCATATTGATTTTCTAACTTATTCACTTGAGCATCCGTATCAAACTGGCTGCTTAAAGCAGTAAATTTGTCACTATTAGCTTTTGATGCTTTTTCTGCATACTCAGCACTAATTCTGTTAATTTCTACTTTTGCATTTATAAATTCATTTTTACTAGTCAAGTATTTATTTTCTTGCGTAATAATCTTGGCTTCAACTTCTTGTAATTTCAGTCTTTTTTCTTCAATATCTGTAAGTGGTTTTAATCCTTCTTTGTTTAAAGCAACCGAACGATTATATTGGGTATTAGCAATTTTTAATTGTGTTTTTACCGCCACAAGATCAATGCTGTCACTTTTAATTTTTAATACTGCTTGTTTAATTTTGTTTTGAGCTTGTTCTAGTTTAAGCTCTTTTTCTCGTTCTATAGCCTCTATTTGTCCTGATAAAGTAGTCACTTTTAAACTGTAAGATTCTAAGGATTGTTTTTTTGCATTGATTTGGTTCCTAGTATTTTGTACTAAGTTTGGATCCATGTAATCTTCCTTAATCTCGGATATAAAAACTATGGTATCTCCTTTTTTTACATAATCTCCTTCTTGTACGTACCATTTTTCAAGTCTACCGCTAATAACACTTTGTATGGATTGCGGTCTCTGGTCTGGTTTTAATGTGGTAACACTACCGCTTCCAGATATGTTTTGTGTCCAAGGTAAAAATAAAGCGATGACTCCAACCACTGAAACCGCAGCAATAATCTTATTTAAAATTTTGTAATGAGGTCTATTAGCCAAGTTATGTACCGTTTTGAAACGATCAAAGGACGGCAGTTTTGTTTTATTTTCGGATATGTTTAGCATGCCTAATTATTTATTAAATCTTGTTCTATTATACCGTTATTCATGATAATTACTCTAGAGCATTTCGTTTTCCAGTATGGATTTTTTGATGATACTACAATGGTCCATTTGTGTTTTTCTGACGTTATAAAATCTATAATTTCCTTTGCAACTGCAGCATCCATTTTATCTGTAGGGTCTTCATAAAATAGAATTTTAGGTTTATGTACGATGCTACGAGCTAATAATACCTTTTGAGCATTAGAGGATGAAAGTTGTTTTCCTTCGGGGAAAATAGCAGTATCTAGTCCATTTGGTAAGGATTTTATAAATGAAGTAAGTTGTACACCATCAATAGCCCATCTTAAATCATCGGCACTGATAAATTTATCATTAAAAGTGATGTTTTCTTGTAATGTCCCTTCAAACGGAGTTTCTCCCGTGATGATAGTTCCTATTTGAGAACGATATTGTTTTAAGTTTATCTTTTTAAACGTATCGTCATTGATAAACAAAGCTCCCGATGTGGGTTGTAATAAACCCGATAGGATTCTAATGATGGTAGATTTTCCTGATCCGTTTTCACCTTCTATAGCAATGCGTTCTCCTTGTTCAATATTTAAGGAGAGGTTGCTTAAGATTTCTGTAGGCGAATCTGGGAATTTAAAATATACTTTCTCCATTTCAAGAGATATTTTATTGTAACATGTATCACTAGTAAATGGTAATTCTTCTTCAAGTTCAAGATCAGTTACTTGTCCTATTTTTTCAATAGAAGTAAGAACATCATAAAAAGTTTCAAGTCCTAAAATTATTTTTTCTACAGAGTTGATGACTAGTAAGATGATGATTTCTGCAGCCACAAATTGACCGATGTTCATTTGTTGTGATAGCACTAAAAAACCACCTATAGAAAGTAAACTGGCCGTGATTATTATTTTAAAAATAATTAACTGGGTAAATTGTCTTTGTATAATTTTAAAATGTTTTTCACGATATGACAAGTAATCACTAACTAAATTGTCATTTTTTTGCAATCCAAAATTGTAATTTAAATCGTTTTTAAAACTGTAGCTGTTTCTGGCCATTTCTTGAATCCAACTTGCCACTTTATATTTGAATTTCGATTCTTTTAAACTCGTTTCAAGTCCATATTTGTACGAAAATTTAAATATAAAATACAGTAATAAAAATAAAAGTGCTCCAAAAACAATGAAATAGGGGTGGTATAATGACAATAATATAATACCAAAAACAATTTGAAGTAAGGCAGCCGAAAAGTCAATAAGCAATTTAGAGGTGCCTTTTTGAATGGCTAAAGTATCAAAAAAACGATTGGCAAGTTCTGGGGGATAGGTGTTGTATAGTTCTTCTATTTTTATTTTGGGTAAACGAGCGCCAAAATCAAATGAGGAACGTACAAATATTTTTTGTTGTAAGTTTTCTGTGATTCGGAGTTGCATTAAAGATAAAAGCCCTACTAAAGCTACTCCAAAAACAACTAATACAATTAACACAATCCAGGAGGCGCTTACTCGTCCAGATTGAATAAAATTTGTAATAGCTTGAATACCCAGCGGAAGAGATAAGCTTATTAATCCAGCAAAAATGGCATAGAAGAAAATTTGGTAAACATCCTTTCTATCTAAGGCAAGTAAATTATAAAATCGTTTTAATGGTGTTTTTTTCATAGTTTTTATTTTGCAATTTTTTCTACTAGATCTATGTAAAAATCTGTTGGTGAAGTGGTTTCATTACAATTTGTTATGGTTTTTAAATGGTCTTTTAAAAAATGTTGGTGCAAGGCTCCTTCAACAATAGAGGAGGCTAAGCTTTTAGCAAAAGGATAATCCTCATTTATATCCTTAATCATTTCTATCAATCTATTAATTACTCTCTTGTAAACTAAAAAGAAGCCTTCTTTGTTTTCTTCATCAACTTCTTTAGTGAGTAGTGTTTTTGTAAACTCTGCAACAATAATTTTGTTCAAAACACTTTCATTGATATGCGTTGTGGCGTAATCATCCTCTATTTTTTCGGTAACAATAGTGATCGCTCTTTTTAATCGGTCAATAGGAATAAGAATATTATTTGTAGCAAATACTAGTTTGTACTCAATCCATCCCCAGTACCATGAAGAAAGGTAAAGGAGTAGTTTGTGTTTGCTTTCAAAATAGCGGTATATAGAACTTTCATTAGATCCTATTCGTTCTCCCAGCTTTTTGAATGTAAAATTTTCAAAACCTATTTCATCAATAAGCAAAATACTGTTTTCTATTATTTTCTTACCTAAAGTGGAAGTTTCGGGATTTTTCACAAACAATTTTTCGTTGATTGCAATACTAATATTTGATAAAATAGCGTCCATAATGGTTGTTTAATCTCAATTTTAATATGATCAGTTTCAATTTATGTTGGTTTTAAAAGTTAACTTTTATACCAAAATTCAAATTTTTCATAT
>NZ_MTCA01000080.1:0-12513 GCF_002150205.1 Flavobacterium sp. FPG59
ATGATTAACATTTCATTAATAGTTTGTACTTTTGTGTTTCACAAAATTAAAAAAATGCAATTAAAATTTTATAAATACCAAGGCACAGGCAATGATTTTGTAATGATTGACAACCGTACCGAATTTTTTCCAAAAGAGAACACAAAATTGATTGCTCAACTGTGTGACCGCCGATTTGGAATAGGAGGCGATGGTTTAATTTTGTTAGAAAATGACTTGGATACCGATTTTAAAATGGTGTATTACAACTCAGATGGAAACCAGAGTTCTATGTGTGGTAATGGTGGACGCTGTTTAGTGGCTTTCGCCAAAAAGCTTCAGGTTATTGAAAACAAAACTACATTTATTGCTACAGATGGATTACATCATGCTACCATTGACGAGAACGAAATTGTAGCATTGCAAATGATTGATGTACCTGCGGTGCAAGTTGAGGAGGATTATGTGTTTTTAAATACAGGTTCACCACATCACGTACAATTGGTAAGTGATCTAGAAAACTACGATGTAAAAAATATTGGCGCATCAATTAGATACGGAGATTTATACGGACAAGCAGGTAGTAATGTTAATTTTGTAGAGCAAATTAATGAAAAAACTTTTTCTCTTCGAACTTATGAAAGAGGCGTTGAAGACGAAACACTTTCTTGCGGAACGGGCGCTACAGCAGTTGCCATAGCCATGAATGTAATAGGAAAAACAAATGAGACGGCTATTGACTTAAATGTTGAAGGTGGAAAATTAGCAGTTTCATTTGATAATAATGAAGGTGTGTTTACCAATGTTTTTCTGAAAGGCCCAGCTCAATTTGTATTTCAAGGTACAATTGAGATTTAATTTTTAGAAACTAGTATTAAAATCAAGTTTGGTGTGTCTCTATGTAACTTTCTGAAATAAATAAATGAAAACATTAAAAGGCGATAATATTTACATTCGGGCATTAGAACCCAATGATTTAGAATTTATTTATGCTATCGAAAACGATCAAAGCATTTGGGAAGTAAGCAATACAAACACTCCATACAGTAGGTTTCTAGTAAAGCAATACCTTGAAAACGCACATCAAGATATTTACGAAGCCAAGCAATTGCGTCTTGCTATTTGCCAAGATCAAGATTTTCCCGCCATAGGTTTAATTGATTTATTTGATTTCGATCCAAGGAATAATAGGGCAGGTGTGGGTATTGTAATTCAAAAGAACGAAAACCGAAATCAGAATATTGGCTCCGAAGCTTTGGAGTTATTAATCGAATATGCATTCTATAATCTAAACTTACATCAATTATATGCAAATATTGGTACCGAAAATGTAGCAAGTACCGCACTTTTTACTAAATTTGGATTTGAAATGATTGGTATAAAAAAAGATTGGACTTTGCATCAAGGAAATTACAAAGATGAAGCCATGTACCAGCTTATCAATACTAAATTTTAATTTTTCAAATTAAGATATAAGTATTTTTAAATCAATTATCTATGTTTCCGTAAAAAAAAAACTAAAAGCTTAAAAAAATAATACCACCCTATGAATACTAAGAAAATTATTAGCATTGTCTCAGTTGTTTTAATATCTGGATTGATGATCTACGGCATGATTTTATTAAAACAAATTTTCTCTGCCAATACTAAGTTTCCTGAGCAAGAAGTGTACGTTTATGTACCTACCGATTCTAAATATGAAGATGTCAAGAAAATTTTAAGCCCTTACGTAGAAAATCTAGAGCGTTTTGAGCTTGTAGCTTCTAAGCGAGGTTATATTGAAAATGTAATTCCAGGACGTTTTGTTATTAAAAAAGGAATGAGCAGCTATGATCTCGTAAAAACCTTACGTTTAAATTCGCCAGTAAAATTAGCATTCAACAATCAAGAACGAATAGAAAATCTTGCAGGTCGTGTAGGATCTCAGATAGAAGCGGATAGTTTGGTTTTGCTCAATACATTTAAAGATTCGGTTTTTTTACAAGAAAACGGATTTAATGAAGAAAATATTTTAGCCATGTTTATTCCCAATACCTATGAAATTTATTGGAATACCCCAGCCGAAAAATTTCGAGATAAAATGATTAAAGAGTACCGCAACTTCTGGAACGAAGAGCGTACTGCAAAGGCAAAAGCGCAAGGTCTTACTCCTGTTGAAGCTACAATTTTAGCCTCAATTGTTCACAAAGAGTCGGTTAAAAAAGATGAAAGACCAAGAATTGCAGGAGTATATCTTAACCGATTGAAATTAGAAATGCCTTTACAAGCAGATCCTACGGTGATTTTTGCCATGAAAAAGAAAGCCAATGATTTTAACCAAGTAATCAAAAGAGTTTTTTACAACGACTTGACAATGCCTCATCCTTATAATACGTATATGAATGTGGGACTTCCTCCAGGACCTATTGCTATGCCTGATATTACGGCATTAGAGGCGGTTTTAAATCCAGAAAAAAATGATTTCATTTATTTTTGCGCTAGTGTTGACCGTTTTGGGTATCATGAATTTGCAGCTACATTGCCAGAACATAATGTAAACGCCAAAAAATATTCAGATTGGATTAACAATCAAGGTGTAGTAAGATAGTTGTGAACACTATTTTAAAATACATTTTTGTTGCTGTGTTTTTTTCTCAAATTGGCTTTTGCCAAAGCAAATTAAACACGTTTCTAAAACCCTCGGATACAATACAAGTGCAAAGGCAAAAAACAGTGTTGGTTTCCCAAGCTGGGGTTGCAACAGGAACATTACTTGCTTTGAATCAATTATGGTATGCTAATTATCCTAAATCTGATTTTCATTTTGTTAATGATAATGCAGAGTGGTTGCAAATGGATAAAGTAGGGCATGTTTTTTCATCCTATCAATTGGGGAGTTTTAGTGCTCAAATGCTCCATTGGAGTGGTGCTTCTAAAAAAAATCAACTACTTTACGGTGCAGGATTGGGTTTTGCATTCTTGACCGCAGTTGAGGTTATGGACGGTCAATCCGCAGAGTGGGGAGCTTCTATAGGTGATGTTGTTGCTAATGCTGCAGGAACGGGCTTGTACGTGTCACAAGAATTACTATGGGATGAACAACGCATACTGCCTAAATTTTCTTTTCATACTTCACCTTATGCACAATACCGTCCAGCGGTGTTAGGGAAATCCGTATCAGAACAAATTATAAAGGATTATAACGGACAAACGTATTGGCTCTCGATTAATTTACATTCCTTTGCTAAAAATTCTAAAATACCAAAATGGTTGAATGTTGCTTTGGGTTATGGAGCCGAAGGAATGGTAGCTGGAAATACTGCTACACTTGCTCCAAATGCGGCTTTTAATCCACAAAGATACAGACAGTTTTACTTCAGTTTAGATGTTGACTTGACAAAAATCAAAACCAATTCACATTTTTTGAAGACGGTTTTCTCGGTTTTTAATACGGTCAAAATTCCTGCACCTACAATAGAGTTCTCGCACTTAAACGGTATTAAATACCACTTCATCTATTTTTAGATAAGTTTAACGTGCTGATTATCAAGCTTGATATTTTTTTTGTATCTTTGCGCATAGAAATTTCTTAACGGGACAGCGTTTTGAAGAAAAACAATTTATGATAAAGAAGTGGTATTTTTACACTAGTCTAGCTGTGATAACAGTATTTTTGAGCTTAGGTTTTAAACCTTTAAACTTAGAAACCAACCCGTGGTTTTTGATTAATGAACAAGATGGAACTCATTATTTATTCCCGTCTGAAGAGCCAAGCGAATACGCTAATTTTAGTATTCCTTTCACTGGAAATTTTTTTATTGGTTTTAAAGAAGCCATAGGAACAAGAGAATCTCAAAGCAAGTACAAAAAAATTAATTCATTAGGATATTTAGGTAAATATCAATTCGGAATTGAAACTTTAAAATCAGTAGGTGTTCATAATAGCACCGCTTTTTTAAACAGCCCTGAACTTCAAGAAAAGGCTTTTATAGCACTTTTATCTAAGAACAAATGGGAATTACGCAATGAAATTGAAAAGTACAATGGCACCGTACTTCATGGTGTTCGAGTTACAGAATCTGGAATTTTAGCAGCAGCTCATTTAGGAGGTGCGGGATCTGTTAAAAAATATTTTAGATACAAAGGTAAACGCAACTTTAAAGATGCTTACGGAACTTCAATTAAGAGTTATATGAAACTTTTTGGAGGTTTTGACACTTCGTTTATTGTGCCAGATAATAATGCAACGGTGCATAATATCTAAGTCGTTTTAATTCGATTTTATTTAATTAAGAGCAAAATTATTGTCATTAAATATTTAGGAAGATGTATTCTAAATGTTTTACAAAACAAAAAAATCACCATTTAGGTGATTTTTTTGTGCTTTTACTAAAGTTTTATTCAAAACTTTCGAGCAGTATTTCAAGTATTTTGATTGCTGCATCACTTATTTTTGTTCCAGGTCCAAAAACAGCTACCGCACCCGCATCAAATAAAAATTGATAATCTTGTGCAGGGATTACTCCGCCTACAACCACCATGATATCTTCTCGTCCGTATTTTTTTAGTTCGTCAATTACTTGTGGTACGAGTGTTTTATGTCCAGCAGCCAGTGAGGAAACACCTAGAATATGCACGTCATTTTCTACAGCTTGTTTGGCAGCTTCTTCGGGTGTTTGAAAAAGCGGACCAATATCCACATCAAATCCCACATCGGCATAACCAGTTGCTACTACTTTAGCACCTCTGTCGTGTCCGTCTTGCCCCATTTTTGCAATCATGATTCGAGGGCGACGGCCTTCTTTTACTGCAAATTCGTCGGCCAGTTGTTTTGCTTTTTCAAAACTTTTGTCGTCTTTTATTTCTTTACTATACACACCACTAAATGATTTTATTTGCGCTTTATACCTGCCAAAAACGGCTTCTAAGGCGTCACTAATTTCCCCAAGTGTAGTTCTGTTTCTGGCTGCTTCAACTGCAATTTCAAGTAAATTTCCCTCGCCAGTTTGAGCGCAAAGAGTCAGTTTTTTTAGTGAATCTTGTACTTTTTGGGTATCTCTAGACGCTTTAATTCGCTTTAATTGTTCTAGTTGCTGCTTGCGAACCATTTGATTGTCTACGTCAAGGATCTGTAATGGATCTTCCTTTTCTAATCGATATTGATTTACACCTACAATAATATCTTGTCCGCTGTCTATTCGGGCTTGCTTTCTTGCGGCAGCTTCTTCAATACGTAATTTTGGGATGCCAGATTCAATAGCTTTGGTCATTCCGCCAAGTTCTTCAACTTCTTCGATTAATTTCCATGCGTTTTCGGCAATTTCATTCGTCAAACTCTCTACATAATAACTGCCAGCCCATGGATCTACTGTTTTTGTAATTTTAGTTTCTTCTTGAAGATATAGCTGAGTATTTCTTGCAATCCTAGCTGAGAAATCTGTTGGCAATGCAATGGCTTCATCAAGTGCATTGGTATGTAAAGATTGTGTGCCACCAAAAGCGGCAGCAGCAGCTTCTATACAAGTTCTTGCTACATTATTAAATGGATCTTGTTCGGTTAAACTCCATCCCGATGTTTGACAATGCGTTCGTAATGCTAGAGACTTATCATCTTTTGGTTCAAATTGTTTGACTAATTTAGCCCAGATCATTCTGCCAGCTCGCATTTTGGCAATTTCCATAAAATGATTCATTCCTATTGCCCAGAAAAAAGACAAACGCGGAGCAAATTCATCTATTTTCATTCCTGTGGCTAAACCAGTTCGAATGTATTCTAATCCATCTGCTAATGTGTACGCAAGTTCAATATCGGCTGTTGCTCCGGCTTCTTGCATGTGGTAACCAGAAATTGAAATGGAATTGAATTTAGGCATGTTTTTACTGGTATACTCAAAGATATCAGCAATTATTTTCATAGAAGGTGTAGGCGGATAAATATAGGTATTACGCACCATGAACTCCTTTAGAATATCATTTTGAATGGTTCCAGAAAGTAATTCAGCTTTAACACCTTGCTCTTCTGCAGCTACAATATAAAAAGCCATTATAGGTAAAACAGCACCGTTCATGGTCATGGATACTGACATTTCATCAAGAGGGATTTGGTCAAAAAGCACCTTCATATCCTCAACTGAATCTATAGCCACACCTGCTTTTCCTACATCGCCTACAACACGTTCGTGATCTGAATCATATCCTCTATGGGTAGGTAAGTCAAAAGCTACTGAAAGTCCTTTTTGTCCTGCAGCTAAGTTTCTGCGGTAAAAAGCATTACTTTCTTCGGCTGTAGAAAATCCAGCATATTGTCTTACTGTCCAAGGACGGCGAACATACATGGTAGCATATGGTCCACGTAAATTTGGTGCAAAACCAGCCCCAAAATCAAGATGCGTGAGCTTTTCAATATCTTGTTGTGAGTACGTAGGTTTTAGCTCTATTCCCTCTGCCGTTAGAAATGCATCAGCCACAGCATTTTCATTCTCCACATTTATAGGGTTGCTTTCTAATTTTATATGTTGTAAATCTTTTCTTTTCATTTGTTTGTTACAAAGATTATAGTTTTTGAAATTTTAATTCCTTTCAATCCATATTTCGGCATTTCTTGAAGTATGAAAAATAGCTTTAATGACAATTGTGTGATCATAGCTGTTGAAATGAATTAAGTATGGAAAATTTTCAATTAAAGCTACTCTAGTCTCATCATATCTTATTTGAAAAAGTAGCGGATTTGATTTAATTACTTTTAAACTTTCCTTGAAAGAATTGGTGAACTTAATGCCCAATATTGGTTGGATGCTTTTGTACCATTTCAAAGCTGTTTTGAAATCAAGTTTAGCTTCTTCTATAATTACAATTTTATAACTCACTGTCAATATCTTTTAGAAAATCATCGATATCTTGAGCTGAAGACGGATTTTTAAGATATTTCTCAGTTCTTTCTCTAACTTGGTCCATTTGCCATTGAGGGATTTCTACATTATTCAACTTGGGAAGAATAATCACTTCAACTTCATCAGCATTAAAATCATCTGGCAGTGTGATACTTATTTTGTGATTTTTTACCTTAACAATTTGTCTTATGGCGTCCATTATTTTAAATTTTAAGTAAAGTAAATATAGTCTTTTCCATTGGTATAGAATTAAATAACAATTTCGTCCTGACTATTCAAGCTCTAATCGTTCTTGTTCTATTTTTTCTGCCAAACGTTTTTCAATGATGGGTGTAATCAAGGTTTTTCTTGGCTTGACTTTTACAAAAGGAAATAACTCTAAATCATGTTTCATTTTATCCTGTTTGTTAGGATGTTTGTTAGTTCCTAACAAAATTTCTTTGCCAGAATCAAATAGTTCTTGCGCTGCATCTGCACTTTCTTGAATTTTCCTTTTTATGGTTCCTTCATTTAATTGTTTTAGGAAACCTCCATTTGCCTCAATATCTTTAAACAAGGCTAAGGCTTTTTCTGCAAGTTGTTGCGTTAGATTTTCAATATAATAACTGCCATCGGCGGGGTTGTTTACTTTGTCAAAATAACTTTCGTTTTTAAGAATTAGCAATTGATTACGGGCTATTCTATCTCCAAATTCATTATCCTTATGGTACAAGGCATCGTAAGGTAAATTGGCAACAGTATCAGCACCGCCAAGTATTGCACTCATACATTCGGTAGTGGTGCGCAACATATTTACGTTATAATCATACAAAGTTTTATTTCTTTTGGTAGGAAAAGCGATAATGTTACACGGTAACGTATGGTTATATTCTTTAGCAATTAAGTTAAATAGGATACGCAGTGCACGCAATTTTGCAATTTCAAAGAAATAGTTAGTCCCAACGGCTATTTCAAAAACGATAGGTTTTGAAATTGATTCCACACGATTAAAATACTCATTTACATGTCCTAAACTATATGCAATTTGCTGCACAATTGTAGCACCAGCATTTTGATACAATGCACCGTTTACACTAATAAAAGAAACTGATTTTGTGGATGATGCTATAGAATTCAAGCTGTCAAAATTACTTTTCTCTTGTGTTGAAAACCAATTCCCATCTTTGGCAAGTTGGCCTATTGGATCTAAATTACAAAAAATAGTAACGTTACTTTTTTTAGCAAAATCCTCTATTTTTTTCACGAAATCGATTGAAAAAAATCTTAGGTTAAAATAGACGGTAATCCCTTGAAGAGCTATTTTTTCTAATAAAAGGGTGATGTTTATAGTTTCGTCTTCAATAGTAAACCTCAAGCTATCAGCGCCTCTATTTAATGCGTCTTGAGCTCTTTCAATTGATTTTGAGATATCAAAAACAAAAATATTTTGACAAATTTTGAACTCAGTAGCTTTTGTTCCACTGTTTAAAGCGGGACTAGTTTCATCTTTGTGGTAAAAAGGTTTTACCATGATATCCTCAGGGGAATTCCAAACTAAGGTTTCGTTATAATCCGCACCTTTTAGTTCGTACTGGATTTTTTGTTTCCATTGTTTGGATGAAACAAGATCAAAATCTTCAAAAAGGTTTGTGTCCATTGTATTTTTAGTTTTCATTATCTCAACCTTACCTTGAGGAAGGAGACTTATATTGTTGTTTTTGCCTTTAAAAAATGAATTCTGGTAGCTTTACGAAATCTTTAATTTTACTTATTTTCTAGAGTATCGTTTTCAAATTCTATAATGTAAATGTCTTCGCTATCTTTTTTCATGTAATATTTTTCCCGAGCATATTTTTCTATTTGTTCGGAATTTTTTAATTGCTTGATATTTTCTTTATCTTTCTTAATTTCCTCTTTATAATAAGTTGCATTTTCCTCTAAATCGTGGATTTGTTCATCTAAAATCCGATGGTTAAAATAAGAGTAATTATCTAAAAAAATCATCCAGATACAAAAAAACAAGGACACCCAAACATACTTATTACTCAAGAATCTTAGCCAAGGATTGTTTTTAAATTTGTTTTTCATGTTCTACTATAATGCTATTAGATACTGGATCAGTATTTTTTATAAAGATACGGTAATTTATGAAATCCTTTGGTTAATTACTGCTCTAACCACATCAATTGCCACGGTGTTGTACTTGTCATTAGGAATAATGATATCAGCAAAAGCTTTTGTAGGTTCTATAAACTGCTCATGCATTGGTTTCAATGTATTTTGATATCGGTTGATTACTTCGTTCATATCGCGACCACGTTCTGCAATGTCGCGTTTCATCCGTCGTATTAGGCGCTCATCACTATCAGCATGAACATATATTTTAACATCAAATAATTCTCTTAACTCTGGATTTGCAAGGATAAGAATTCCCTCTACAATCATTACTTTTCTAGGATGTGTAAAAACAGTATCGTCTGTTCTATTATGAGTTACAAAAGAATAAACAGGTTGGTGAATGTTATTTCCAGCTTTTAGTTCTTTTAAATGGGAAACTAATAAAGGAAAATCAATAGCTCTAGGATGGTCAAAGTTGATTAAGGCTCTTTCATCAAATGAGAGTCCGTGGTTCTCTTTGTAGTATGAATCTTGGGAAATAATTCCTACCTCAGTTTGCGGCAACTCATTCATTATTTGATGTACAACAGTTGTTTTACCGCTACCTGTTCCTCCTGCAATTCCTATAATTAGCATATGTGTATTATTATGTTTTTAATGTGGCAAAAATAGGAATTTTAATGGGGTAGTTTTTCATTTTTAGAATAAAAATTAGTGCAATAACATGCTTTTTTTTGTCCTTTATGAATGCGGATTTAGTATCTTTATTATTTAAAATCTAAGCCATCGTGTACACGCAAATTAATGCTAATATTAGTAGGTATGTCTCTTTTAGTTCAAGCGAGTTAGCAATTTTTAATTCTCTTTTAACGCATAAATTTGTGCCTAAAAAATCCATGTTGTTGCAGGAAGGGGAGAAATGTAACTTTGAAATTTTTGTAATCAAAGGCTGTGTCCGAAAGTATTATATTGATGCCAATGGATTTGAAGTCATTTTACAATTTGCCATAGAAAATGCATGGGTAAGTGATAGTTCATTTAGTATTTATGAAAGCAGTCCCAGTCGGGTTTTTATAGAAACACTTGAGGATTGTGAGTTTTTTGTTTTTAGTCCCGATACTAAAGAGGAATTATTTGCCACAGCACCGCGATTCGAAAGGGCTTTTAGGATTTTAATGCAACGAAGTTTGGCGGTAACTCAAGAGCGTTTGTTTCTTACTATGGCTAAAACCGCTACCGAAAAATACAAAGAATTCACAGTGCAATATCCCACTCTCTCGCAACGTGTGGCACAACATTATATTGCTTCTTATTTGGGCATTTCGGCTGAATTTTTAAGCAAAATAAGAACAAAAATGGCTAAGAAATAATGTAGAAAATTGTTTTTCTTGTTCTAGTTCAATGTACTTATTTTTTATTTAATGCAATTTTGTACTCTAATTTTAAATTACTACATCATGGAAAACACAACGATACCTCAAGAAAATGCTTTAACTCATTATGAACTACACAAAGCAGATACTCGTGGACATGCTAATCATGGCTGGTTAGAGTCCTATCACACTTTTAGTTTTGCTAATTACCACAACAAAGATCGAATGAATTTTGGAGTACTTCGTGTTTTAAATGATGATAGAGTGAATCAAGGTATGGGTTTTGGGAAACATCCGCATGATAATATGGAAATAATATCCATTCCATTAGAAGGAGATCTTGAACATCAAGACAGCATGGGAAATACAACGGTGATCAAAGAAGGAGATATTCAAGTGATGAGCGCTGGTACCGGAATTTTTCATAGCGAGTACAATAAAAATCAAGACCAATTGGTTAAGTTTTTGCAAATTTGGATTTATCCAAATAAAAAAAATGTAACTCCACGTTACAACCAAATCACACTTGATTTAAAAGACCGTCATAATAAATTGCAACAAATTTTATCCCCTAATCCAGAGGATGAGGGTGTGTGGATTCATCAAGACGCCTGGTTTCATATTGGCAAGTTTGATAACATGCATTCAGTTAATTACCAATTGAAGAAATCTGGAAATGGCGTTTATGCTTTTATTTTGAAAGGTGATTTTACAATAGGGGGTATTTCTTTAAATGAACGTGATGGTTTAGGGATTTGGGATACGAATACCTTTGATATTGTTGCAAATAGTGAAGAAGCTCAAATTTTATTGATGGAAGTTCCTATGCAATTGTAATACAAGTAATTGAAAATTTTGTGTTTTATAGAGTTCGTTTTTTCTAAATGATTTGTAGGAGTAATAAATTTAATGGTTAATAAACATTCTTTGTATGAGCATTTCACCCCAAATAAATATTTTATATGTAGGCTTACATAAAGAAATAACTGCAACTGTAGTGCGATTGATTAATGCAAATGAAAACTGGAACGGAATAGGAGTGTGTGATGTACATCAAGCAAGGCAGTCTTTTTCCGAAATTCCATTTTCACTAGTGTTATTGGGATCTGGTTTAGATGAGGAATGTGAAACCGAATTATGTTCTTTTTTTAGAAAAGAAAATTCAAATATAAAAATAGTACAACATTACGGCGGAGGAAGTGGCTTGCTCAAAAGCGAAATCCTATTAGCCTTGGAAATTTAAAAAAGTAAAAGAGGATAGTAATACAAACGTTGAACTATCCTCTTTTTATATCTAAAAAAACGTGTAATTATTTATTTTTTTTAGCCTTGATCATCATTTCTAGTTGATCCCAAAGTTCCTCTGGAATAGCTTCCAGTAAATTAAATTGACCAGCTCCTTTAAGCCATTCACCGCCATCAATAGTAATAACATCTCCGTTGATATAGGCTGAAAAATCAGATACTAAATAAGCTGCAAGGTTAGCTAATTCTTGGTGATCACCCACACGTTTTAAAGGCACTTTTTTAGCCATATCAAATTTTTCGGCTAAATCTCCAGGAAGTAATCTATCCCAAGCTCCCTTTGTAGGGAACGGTCCTGGCGCAATAGCATTAGTACGAATGCCATATTTAGCCCATTCTACAGCTAAACTTCTTGTCATGGCTAACACTCCCGCTTTTGCAGTTGCACTTGGCACTACATATGCTGATCCTGTCCAAGCATAAGTGGTTACAATATTTAAAACAGTTGATGAGGCTTGTTTGGTATCTATCCAATGTTTTCCAAAAGCCAACGTACAGTTTTTAGTTCCTTTAAGTACAATATCAATAACGGTATCAAATGCATTTGACGAAAGTCGCTCAGTAGGTGAAATGAAATTTCCAGCAGCATTGTTAAGTAAAACATCTACTTTTCCAAAGGTTTTTAAAACTTCTTGAAGCATATTTTCTACTTCTTCATAATGACGTACATCACATTGAATAGGCAAACAAGTTCCACCTGTTTCCTGCTCTAACTCAGCAGCTGTATTTTTTAATTTTTCAATATCTCTTGAAGAAATAGCAACTTTTGCTCCTAATTCTAAGAAATATTTGGTCATCGCTTTACCTAGTCCGCTGCCACCACCTGTTACAACAATTACTTTTCCTTGTAGCGCATCGTCGCGTAACATTTTATCTGTATAACTCATATC
>NZ_MTCA01000252.1:0-4173 GCF_002150205.1 Flavobacterium sp. FPG59
GATTTTAAACAGCTGTAGAACAGCTATAAAATCCAAGAAAAAACCAACTATAATTTGCACAATTACAATGAAAGAGAAAATTATATCTAAAGCTAAGGAAATGTTTTTGAAACTCGGTTTCAAGAGTATTACTATGGACGATATTGCTGGCGAAATGTGTATTTCAAAAAAAACAATTTACAAGTATTTTGCTAACAAAGAGTTACTTATCGAAGAGAGCGTTCAAGTAATTCATACCGAAGTAAACACGATCATAAACACGATAACCTCTCAAGATTTTAATGCCATTGAAGAGAATTTTGAAATCAGACGTATGTTTGAAAACATGTTTAAGTCTACTGATACTTCGCCGGTGTACCAATTAAAAAAACATTACCCCGAAGTGTACCAAAAAGTATTATCTGATCAAGTGGAAATGTGCGAGTCCTGTTTTAGGAAAAACATAGAGAAAGGAATTGCACAAGGTTTATATAGAAAAGACTTGAACATAGACGCTTACATCAAGTTTTACTATACTTTAATTTTTTCGATTAACGAAAACATTAGATCAGAACGAGAAGCATTTGCACTTGAAATGGAAGCATTACAATACCATACCAGAGCTATGGCAACAGAAAATGGCATACTGGAACTAGAAAGAAATTTAATTAAATCAAGTTTATAAAATGAGAAAAATAATCATACTAATGACCGTGCTGCTGTCCATAAGCATTCATGCACAAGAACTAAAAAGCCTAACTTTAAAAGATGCTATTACGTACGCACTTGAAAACAAAGCCGATGCGAAAAAGGCAAGATTACAAGTAGAAAGAGGGGAATACGAAATTCAAGAAGTTCGTTCAAGGGCTTTGCCTCAAATTTCAGCAAATGGTAGCTTAAACTACAACCCTATCTTGCAAACTACTGTAATTGACGGTGCTGGATTTGGCGCACCAGGAACCACAATTCAAGCTGCGTTTGGTCAAAAATGGAACTCAACAGCGGGAGTTTCCCTTAACCAAGCCTTATACGACCAAGCTGTTTTTATAGGTTTGAAAGCGGCAAAATCAACTCGTGAGTTTTACCAAATAAACGCACAATTAACTGAAGAGCAAGTTATAGAGCGCGTAGCTAATGCATACTACCAAGTTTATGTAACGCGTCAAAACTTAACTGTACTTGATAACAACCTTAAAAATACCACAAAAGTTAAGGACATCATTCAAGGACAATATGATAACGGACTGGCTAAAAAAATTGACTTAGATAGAACGCTAGTTCGTATCTCAAACATCAATACACTACGTCAACAAACTCTGAACGCTGTAACACTACAAGAAAACGCTTTGAAATTTTTTATGGGTCTACCTGTAGATACACGCATTTCTATTCCACAAAAAGAATTTGAAATTACTCCAAGCGCACTTTCACTTACTCCAGATACAACAACTAGAACGGAATATTTGTTACTTAAAAAGAACGAACAATTATTGGAATACCAAAAAAAATCTATAGAGGCAGCCTATTACCCAAGTTTATCACTTACAGGCGGATATAACTTCATCGGTCAAGGTCCAGAGATGCCTTGGTTCAAGAAACCATCAGATGGAGTTTATTGGTCAGACTTTGCTTCTGTAGGACTGAATTTACGCGTACCAATCTTTTCAGGATTTGGAACAAAAGCAAGAGTAAGCCAAGCTAATAACAAACTTGCTTCGATAAAAGTAGATTTGGAAGAGACCAAACTGGCATTGGATTTAGAATACAGCAATGCAAAAACGCAAATCGAGAATAGTATTGTATCGATCAACAATCAAAAAGAAAACGCAAAACTTGCCCAAGAGGTTTTAACAAATACGAACAACAACTACATTCAAGGCTTGGCGTCACTTACTGATTTACTTGAAGCAGAAAGCGAACTTGTTGTAGCTCAAAACAATTACACATCGGCCTTATTAGATTACAAATTAGCCGAAATACAATTAATAAAAGCAAAAGGAGAACTAAAAACATTAACCAATAAATAATCAAAATGAAAAAAATTATAATAACCGCTGTAATCATCATAGGTAGTTTAGGTGTAATTGGATATATTTTAACCAATAACAAAAAAGAAAACGAAGCCAAAACAGCCATTGTTGCAGAGAAAAATGCAACAGTATCGGTACGAACTGATGTGGTAAAAACAGAAGTAGTATCTCTTGACTTTACCTCAAATGGAAATTTTGAACCGGTGCAAGAACTAAAATTTTCAGCGGAGAAATCAGGAAAAATAACTAAAGTTTTAGCCAAAGAAGGTGATTACGTGAGCGTAGGACAAACTCTTGCTATTGTACGTAGTGATGTGGTTAATGTAAATGCGCAAAATGCAAATGCTATTTATCAAAACGCAGTGGCTGATTACAATCGATTTGAAAACGCGTTTAAAACCGGTGGTGTAACCAAGCAACAACTAGACCAAGCTAAATTACAAATGGTAAATGCTAAGTCACAATTGACACAAGCCAACATTAACGTGGGAGACACGAGAATTAAAGCACCAATAAGCGGATTCATCAATAAAAAACACATTGAGGTAGGATCTATCATTACCGGAATGCCTGCAACACAATTGTTTGATATTGTAAACGTATCAAAACTAAAATTAAAAGTTAACGTAAACGAAAGTCAAGTAGCTGGATTAAAAGTAGGAAACGCTACAACAGTTGTTGCTAGTGTGTATCCTGACAAAACTTTCTCGGGAAAAATTACTTTTATTGCTGCAAAAGCGGATGAAACTTTAAACTTCCCGGTAGAAATAGAAATTACAAACAATGCCAATAAAGACCTAAAAGCAGGAATGTATGGTACAGCAGCATTTGCATCAACTCAGCAAAAGCAAGCTTTGAAAATTGTTCCTAGAAATGCTTTTGTAGGTAGTGTGAGTAGCAATCAAGTATTTGTAATTGAAAATGGAACTGCTAAATTAAAAACAGTAACTGCCGGTAGAATTCTAGGTGATAAAGTAGAAATCTTAAACGGTCTTGAAGAAGGAGAGCAAATAATTGTAACGGGACAAATCAATTTGCAAGACGGTAGCAAAGTGGAGGTTATTAAATAGATTAAAAATTTGTTTCAAGTTTAAAGTTTAAAGTTACAAAACTTGAAACCTGAAACTTGAAACCTGAAACTAAAACATATGAAATTAGCAGAAATATCCATAAAACGTCCGTCGTTAGTGATTGTATTGTTTACAATCCTAACACTTGGTGGACTGTTCAGTTACAGCAATTTGGGGTATGAATTGATCCCGAAATTTGAAACGAACGTAATTACTATTGCTACCATTTACCCGGGAGCATCGCCTAGTGAGGTAGAAAATACCGTTACTAAAAAAATAGAGGATGCGATTGCCTCTCTTGAAAACATTAAAAAAATAGACTCTAAGTCGTACGAAAGTTTATCTACTGTATCGATCACATTGACTTCAACAGCCGATGTTAACATTTCGATGAACGATGCGCAACGTAAAATTAATGCCGTTTTAGGGGAACTTCCTGATGATGTAGAAACTCCCTCTTTAACTAAATTCTCCTTGAGTGATTTACCAATTATGACTCTTGGTGCCAATGGAAATTTAGACGAGGTAGCTTTTTACGATCTTGTTGACAAAAAATTAGCTCCTGTTATTTCACGTGTTGAAGGTGTGGCGCAAGTGAATATCATTGGTGGACAAGAACGTGAAATTCAAGTGAATCTGGATGCCGTAAAAATGCAAGCCTACGGACTTTCTATTCCACAGGTTCAACAAAATATTCTGGCTTCTAACTTAGATTTCCCTACCGGAAACATTCAAACTCGTGAGCAAAAAATATTAATTCGTTTAGCTGGAAAGTACAAAAACGTTGACGAATTAAGAAACCTAATTGTTTCCTCTAGAAATGGTATCCAAGTACGTCTTAGCGATATTGCTGATGTACAAGATGGTCAAAAAATTACTGAAAAAGTAGCACGTGTAAACCGAAAAAGCGCTATCATTTTACAGATTATCAAACAATCTGATGCGAATGCAGTTGCGGTAAGTGAGGAATTGGTAAAAACCATTGCTAAACTTGAATCGGATTACAAACCAGTAGGTCTAAAACTTGCAGTAGCGAAGGACAGTACTCTTTGTACACTTGAAGCTGCTGAGGCAGTAGTGCATGATTTACTTAT
>NZ_MTCA01000353.1:0-1655 GCF_002150205.1 Flavobacterium sp. FPG59
TTAGCAGGTTCAGGCGGATCAGGAGTTTATCAGTATAGTTTTAACGGAAGTGGATTTACAACAACTACAACTTACACGGGTTTAAGCGCTAACACGCCTTATTCCTATCAAGTAAGAGATAGTAACAGTTGCGTTTCTGTAGTTGGTTCGATCACACTGACACAGCCTGCAGCAATTGTACCTAACGCTAGTGCAACAGCATTTAGTTGTAGTCCTACTAACGTACCTCAATCGGCTACTATTACAGTTGCACCAACAGGTGGAACAGGAACCTATACGTATAGTTATAACAACGGAGGTAGTTTTGGACCAAGCAATACCTTGACTGTAAACAATAATGGTAGCGTTCAAACTATTCGAGTAGTAGTTAGAGACGCTAACGGTTGTTTGTCACCAATGCAACAAATAGATTTACAACCATTAAATTCACCAACGAATTTAACTTTTAGCAATGCAGCAGTTACGTGTACAGCAACCACTACAATGGTAACTGTAACGGCTACAAATGGAGTAGGAGCCTTAACGTTCTTGATTACAGGAACAAATTCAGGAACAAATTCAACGTTTTTTACACCAGCCACGACATCGGGAGCAACGGCTTCGTTCCCTAATTTATTACCAGGAAACTACACCTTTAGAGTAACCGATGCGAATGGTTGTTACTACACCGAATCACATAATATTGACCCAGTTACGCCTATAGCCGTTGCGGCTAATAAAACCAGCGATGTTTTGTGCCAAGGCGGAAGTACAGGATCAGGAACCTATACCGTTTCTGGAAATGCTACTATAGGGGCTTATACCTTTACATTAACTTTAGGAACATTAGGAACAGGAACCTTAACCCAATCAGGAAATGTACTTACCCTAAGCAATGTGGCAGCAGGTACGTATACCGTACGTGTTACGGATACGGCAACAGGTTGTTTTGCTGATGGAACCATTACCATCAACCAGCCAGCAGCACCATTAGCGATTACTAATACAGTTGCAACTAACTTTAATTGCAACAACGATAATGCTCAAATAACGGTAACTGCATCAGGAGGAACAACAGCTTACGGCTACGCAGCAGTACCAGCAACACCAGCAACAGTGCCTACTACTTTTGGTAGTAGTAATGTAGTAACGGTAGATACTAACAATGGAACTATTTTAAATTGGGTTGTTTTTGTACGCGATGCTAACGGATGTACAACAAGTACATCAGTAACCATAGCGGGAGATCCTGCACCAGCACCTCCAGTAGTAACCGTACCAAATCAGTGTACGGCTTCAGGAAGCGGATTTACAATTACAGTAACCCCAGTAACAGGACCTTTAGGACCTTATACGTATGGAATTTCTGGAATTACAGGAGCTTTCCAAGCTGCTAATACGTTTAACGTAGCACCAGGATCATATACTGTGTTTGTTAGAGATAGAAATGGTTGCTTTTCTACAGGAACAGCAGTAACAGTGGCAGCACAATTAACAGCCAATGCCGGTGTAACGAAAACTTTAGATTGTTCTGGATCTCCAGACGCTATCATTACTGCAACAATAAGTGGCGGAAGAGCTCCTTTTACAGTAGGAGTAACTTCAGGCACAGGACCTGGAACAATTGTACAACCTACAGCTAACACATTTACTTATACAACAGCCGTAGCAAGTGC
>NZ_MTCA01000301.1:0-2952 GCF_002150205.1 Flavobacterium sp. FPG59
GTATTGATTTTTAATTTTTTACGTCTTGATTTGAACCTTAATTTACCTTACTTTTTCTAAAAATAAATCACAAAAACACTTCCAATTTTCTCTGATGTTTAGTTGTGGATAGTCCAGATTCGAACCATTATTTTACTTTATTTTTTCTAAAAATAAATCACAAAAAAACCCTCAAGTTTCCTTGAAGGTTTTAGAGGCATCGTCCGGATTCGAACCGGAGTAGGAGCTTTTGCAGAGCCCAGCCTAGCCGCTCGGCCACGACGCCAATATTTAATTGGTTTGCAAATGTACTATAAAATTTCTTAAATGCAAGTTTCAATTTCTAAATAAAGCATATAATTCTATTACAAAGTAATTTTCTTTATTTAGAATTACAGAAATTAATTTCTATATTCTTCCATTTCAATAGTAACTGCTTCAACGTCACCACCAATAGGAGGATTTAGTTTTGAAACCTGAACCACAATTCTTGATATGGCTGCAATTTCATTAAAAATACGATTTACAATTCTATGCGCCACATGTTCTAGTAAATCTGATCGTATGTCCATTTCTTCCACTACAATGCGGTTTAACAGCACATAATCTACTGTATCTTTTAAATCGTCAGAGATACTTGATTTACGTAAATCTGTTTTTACTTCTAGATTAACGAGATAGTCTGATCCTATTTTTCCCTCCTCGATCAAGCAACCGTGATAAGAGAAAGTTCTGATATTTTTAAGTTTTATTATTCCCATTTTTGATTGTTAGTTTTATGTATAAAGATACTGCTGAAATCCCAGCTTTTAATTGGTTTCGTTGTAAACATTAAACCCAAACCTTAAAGTTTTTTTTATCTTTGCTAAAATAAAACAAAAAGATGTCAACTGAAGAAAAATCACTCCATTTTATAGAACAAATCATTGAAGACAGTTTAACAAACGGTTTTCCTCAAGATAAATTACGTTTCCGTTTTCCACCAGAGCCAAATGGTTATTTGCACATTGGCCATGCCAAATCTATATGCTTGAATTTTGGATTAGGTCTAAAGTACAATGCTCCAGTTAATCTACGTTTTGATGATACTAATCCAGCCAAAGAAGAGCAGGAGTATGTTGATGCTATTAAAGAAGACCTAGAATGGTTGGGATTTAACTGGGCTGAAGAACGTTACGCATCTGATTACTTTCAGCAATTGTATGATTGGGCTGTAATGATGATTAAAAATGGAAAGGCTTATGTAGATAGTCAATCTTCGGAAGAAATGGCTGCTCAAAAAGGAACGCCAACGCAATCTGGTGTTGATGGACCTTATAGAAACCGTTCAGTTGAAGAAAATTTAACTTTATTTGAAGGTATGAAAAATGGTGATTTTCCGGAAGGAAGTCATGTTTTACGTGCCAAAATTGATATGGCTTCTACTAATATGTTGATGCGTGATCCGTTGATGTATAGAGTGTTACATCGTCATCATCATAGAACAGGTAATGATTGGAAAATCTATCCAATGTATGATTATGCTCATGGAGAAAGTGATTTTATAGAACAAATTTCACATTCGATTTGTACTCTAGAATTTGTAATGCACCGTGAGTTGTACAATTGGTTTTTGGATCAAATTTATGACGACACTAAAGTGCGCCCAAATCAATACGAATTTGCTCGTTTGAACCTTAATTATACCGTAATGAGTAAGCGTAAGTTACTTCAATTGGTTCAAGAAAACATTGTAAACGGTTGGGATGATCCTAGAATGCCAACTATTTCTGGTCTTAGAAGAAGAGGGTATACAGCTAATTCTATTCGTAAATTTTGCGAAATTATCGGAGTTGCAAAGCGTGAAAATATCATCGATTATTCGTTATTAGAATTTTGTTTGCGCGAAGATTTAAACAAAACTGCACCACGTGTAATGGCTGTTTTAGACCCAATAAAGTTGGTTATTACCAATTATCCTGAAGGTCAAGAAGAGTGGTTGGATGCTGAGAATAATCAAGAAGATGAAAGTGCTGGTTTCAGAAAAGTACCTTTTGCAAAGACATTGTTTATTGAAAGAGAAGACTTTTTAGAAGATGCTCCTGCTAAATTTTTTAGATTAAGTATCGGTCGTGAAGTACGTTTAAAAAACGCTTATATCATTAAAGGTGAGTCTGTTGTAAAAAATGATTCAGGAGAAATTCTTGAAATTCACGCTACTTACGATGCAGATAGCAAGAGTGGTAGTGGAAGTGAAGCTAGCCAACGTAAAGTTGCGGGAACTTTACACTGGGTTTCAGTTGCTCATGCTTTGGAAACTGAAGTTCGTTTGTATGACAGATTATTTTTAGACCAAGCACCTGACAGTCATAAAGATAAAAACTTCTTGGATTTCATGAATCCGAATTCACTTCAAGTTGTAAAAGGATATGTAGAGCCTAGTTTAGCTACTGTGAAATCGGGTGATAAGTTTCAATTCCAGCGTTTAGGATATTTTAATGTTGATAAAGACTCTTCGGTTGAGACCATTATTTTCAACAAAACGGTTGGATTAAAAGATGCTTGGGAAGAAAAAGGTAAAAAAGAAGAAAATCTTTTGATGAATACTCAAAAAGATCTGAATAAGTACGTTAAGGAAAAAGATGAAACTGCCGCAGCTGCTCTTTTAACACCAATTATTGAAAACATTAAGAGTGTTGATAACTACAGTTTGTTAGTGCAAACGGTTATCAAAAATATCAAAAATGATAACAATGCTTTGTTGTTTGCTAATTTGATTGTTCAATATTCTGATAAAGTTGAAATTAATTCGTTTGATGCAGATTTGGTTCAAAAATTTTATACGATGTCGTTAAAAAGTCAATTGGCTTCCGTTCGAATGGCTGCAATTTTGAATTTGAAAAATGATGCTGATAATTTTGTTTTATTTCAAACTGTTTTAGCAGAATTGAAAAATGTAGAAAAAAACGAAAAAGTACTTGCTCTATTAAATTA
>NZ_MTCA01000145.1:0-7787 GCF_002150205.1 Flavobacterium sp. FPG59
CTGTTGCTGGTGTTGCTGGTACTGCTGCGTAGCCGTAAGCTGTTGTTCCTCCTGATGCAGTTACCGTTATTTGAGCATTATCGTTGTTGCAATTAAAGTTAGTTGCAACTGCATTAGTAATCGCTAATGGTGCTGCTGGCTGGTTGATGGTAATGGTTCCATCAGCAAAACAACCTGTTGCCGTATCCGTAACACGTACGGTATACGTACCTGCTGCCACATTGCTTAGGGTAAGTACATTTCCTGATTGGGTTAAGGTTCCTGTACTAAATGTTGTTGGTGTATATGTGAAAGCACCTACTGTAGCATTTCCAGAAACGGTATAGGTTCCTGATCCTGTACTTCCGCCTTGGCACAAAACATCGCTGGTTTTATTAGCCGCAACGGCTATAGGCGTAACTGGATCAATATTATGTGATTCGGTGTAGTAACATCCATTGGCATCGGTAACTCTAAAGGTGTAGTTTCCTGGTAATAAATTAGGGAACGAAGCCGCTACTGATGATCCTGCAGTCGTTATTGGTCCAAAATTAGAATTAGCTGTACCTGAATTAGTTCCTGTAATCAAGAATGTTAAGGCACCTACTCCATTAGTAGCCGTTACAGATACCGTTGTAGTGGTAGCTGTACACGTAACTGCTGCATTGCTAAAAGTTAAATTTGTTGGTGAATTTAATGGCTGTACATCTATTTGTTGCATTGGTGACAAACAACCGTTAGCGTCTCTAACTACTACTCGAATAGTTTGAACGCTGCCATTATTGTTTACAGTCAAGGTATTGCTTGGTCCAAAACTACCTCCGTTGTTATAACTATACGTATACGTTCCCGTTCCTGTTCCACCTGTAGGCGCAACAGTTATGGTAGCCGATTGAGGTGCATTGGTAGGACTACAACTAAATGCTGTTGCACTAGCGTTTGGTACAATTGGTGTTGGATTTATAATCGTTACTTGCGTTGGCGTAGACTCACAACCTTTGCTGTCAATTACTTTAATATCATAAGTACCTGCAGCTAAACTGGTAAACTGGCTGGTAGCTTGCGTTGTATAAGCAGTAGCCGTACTTAATTTTATAGCATACGTATAAGTAGTAGTAAATCCTCCTGAAGGGGTTACCGTTATGGTACCGTTATTCAAGCCGTTGCACGTAATGTCTGTTTTTGCGGTAATATGTGTCGGAGTTGTTTTTGGTGTTACTACAATAGGATTACTTGTTGCAGGACAACCACGGCTGTCTGTCACCGTGAATACATAACTACCGGCTTGAGTTGCAGTGTATGGGAATGAAGTCACTGCAGTAGGTGTTCCCGAATCGCGCGAAACCGTGTAGGTGTAAGTTGGGCCGTATCCGTTTGTAATAACTGGATTACCAATAGAGGCATCAACTAAACACGTTAAATCATTGATTAAAGAAACATTGAAACCTAACTGTGGGGCAATAACAATATTAGAAATTGTTGATGTACAATTGTTGCTATCTGTTACTACAATAGTGTGGGTTCCTGGCGTAACATTCGGAAAAGGATAAGTGGTTAAAGCTGAACTTTCAGCAGTGTTACTGTCTAATTGATAGGTAAAAGGCCCTGTTCCTCCCGAAACATTGACAACAAGCGTTGCTGGATTAGCGGTAGTAAAACAATAATCAGTGGTAGTAGCCAGTGTAGCAGTTACTCCTGGAGGTGCTATTACAGATATGGATGCTCCGGCAGGATTAGTACAGTTATTAGCATCTCTTACAAATACCGTGTAATCTCCTGCTGGAACATTAGTAAAATCTCTACTAGTATTAAAAGCGGTAATTACTGAAGTACCATTGCTATCACGCAATTCATATTGATAGGCTGGAGTTCCTCCTCCGCCAGTTGCACGAATGGTTGCTCCTGTGGTACACGTTGCCGGAGTAAGTATTGCAGCAGCAGCGGTTACAGCAGCAGGCGCAGTAATGTTTACTGTAAATGATTTAGAACAAGCCGTAACTGTAGAACCTACAGGACGAACCAAAACATTATATGAATTAACGCCTAATGTATTTATAACTACAGGAGAAGTTAACTGAGTAGCACTCCATGTACCACCATTATTTAATGAATATTCAAAACCAGTAGTGGCATCAAAATTTTGAGCTGTAATGGTAAACCCACCATCAGCACCTCCTGCACAAGACACATTGCGTTGTCCATTAACTTGAGCTGCAAAAGCACGACCTGTAGGTACTTCGATATTTATAGTTCTTGAGGTAACACATGCTCTCGGCAATTGATATACTCTAATATCATCAATTGCAGCATCATTACCACTGTATTCTGTACTTCCAGACCTAACACGGAATGTTAAAGATGTATTGTTTCCTGGATTCAAAGATACAGATCGTAATACCCAATTATTAGAACGTGGTATTGTTGGTATTGGAGGAATTCCTGTTGGGTTTGGTGTTGGAGGAATTGGTGGTTGTTGAGCAACTACATTTCCAGATGAATCTACTAATTCAAAAGAAAAGCTTGGATCCACTCCGCCTACAAAATTAGCACGGAATAAATTGGCTACATAAGCTTCAACAATAACAGGTTGATTAGGAATAATATCATTAATTACCTTGCTGTACAATACCCCATTAGCGCCAGCTGCTCCACCAATATTAACTGCTAAAAAGCGTCCATTAGGATTGGCACCTGCAGTAGTGTGGTCTCTAAAAGGAAACCACGCTGAGTTATTAGGAACTAAACCTCTCGTTACTACATATTGATTATCTTCTAAAGTTAATGCTGGATTAGTACAAGTAGATGGAACTACATCAAGATTATGAAAACAATATGCTGCTGCAATACCAGGAGTAGTGGTATTAGCACCAATACCAAAATCTTCATTCAATAAATTACTGAATGTAGTTACAGTAGACAATTGATAATCTATTCTTATGGCATGAGTTCCAGGAGTAACGTTTAAGAAAATATTACTTGGAGTATTAGGGTTTTGTACACCATCAATAAAATAATTATAAGTATAATTGATATTACCTGGATTATTTACCGTTACAATACTTGTGGCTGTTCCGTCACAATTAAAATCAACTGGTGTACCCACATTAATATTTGGAATTGCTGGAGCAGGATCTACCGTTACTGGAGCTTGAAAAATACAATTGTTGCGGTCTCTCACATACAGAATATAATTACCTGGCGCTTTCAAAGCATTATTAACGGTGGTCCAAGATCCTTGGTTGTCAAAGCTAAATTCATAAGGCGCAACTCCTCCTTGGACATTAGTTATACGTACCCTTCCTTCGCCGGCTGGTCCACAACCTGCTAACTCTGATACCCCCGCTGAGGCAGTTAAAGCAGTTGATGGTTGGGTAATGGTAATAGGTCTCATAGGTTCCAGACACTCTACTCCATTCAATGTGTATTTTAAGATGGTATTGTAAGTCCCTGCAGCTAAACCAGAAATTAGTCCTGAAGTACCATAGTTCAAGCCGTTATCTATACTATAGGTTACGGTATACCCATTATCAGCAGTCATGTTAAAATTAATAACACCTGTAGTATCACCATAACAATTTACATTAGTACCTTCTGTGTTATAGACTGGTGTAGGAACGCTTGCTACGTTTATTGAAGTTGTGGTTCTACATCCGTTTGCATCTATAATCAATAAATCATATAATCCCGCTGTAGGCGTATTTATTTGATAAGCAAATTGTGGAGTAGTAGCCCCATTGACATATATAGCATACGGTAAAGTTCCTCCTACTGGTGCAACGGTAATCTCACCTGATTCACAAGTAAGAGATTTAGTAAGATTAACGGTTGCTGTTAAGATATCTGGCTCTCTTATCTCTATAGATCCTGTTCCAAGACAACCATCCTCTGTTGTAACTTCATAAGTGTAGGTACCTGATGTTAAATTAGGGAAATCAAAAAAGTTATTATTTGTTAAAATAGAAGAGTTTACAATAGTTCCATTTCTTCTTAAGATATATGAATATTGTCCTCGCACATCATTAGCAGCTAATCTTATGGTTCCACGATCTCCATTACATAAAGGTTGCGTTACAAACTCACTAACTGTGAAATTTCGTCTTCGGATATCAATTCCTGGTACTTCAAACAAACATGGATTTGATACCACACCTTGTTGTCTGATATAAACGGTGTAAGCTCCAGGAGTAGAAATTGGAAATACATTACTGGTTTGAAATGGACCAGTTGCATTTAAACTAAACTCATAGCCCGTTGCTGGAACACCACCCACTGTAATTTGTCCTGTGGTATTACAAATGATATCTCTAGAATCAGCTGTTGGATCTAATAAGTTTTTAAAAACATTAAAATAAAAAATATTAAAACATCCCCCTGCATAATTAAACACTACTCTATATTGACCTGAGGTGTCGGCAGTATAATTCTGTCCAGTAGCTACTGTAGTCCAAGTACAACTGGTTTGTTCATTGGCGCAATCATCTGAACCCACGGGAGGACAACTGGCTTCGTTCAAGCGTTGCCATTGAATGGAAATAGCATCGGAAACTCCTGTTGTTATTAAACGGCTGGCATTGGCTCCACACAAAAATATTTTAGGTAAAAGTTTACCATTGTTAGGACAGGTTACTGTTTGTGTTGCAAAAGGAATAACTGGGTTAGTAACTGCTGAACCTGCCGGAGAAACCGTAACCACTTGTCGTATGGTTCTACACGGAGCAGTAGCAAAATTAGTTACATAAAAGGTTCCGGTTTGAGTTACTGTAATAGATTGTGTAGTTCCTATTACTGGAGTTCCTGATGGGCTGGTTGACCATGAATAAGCATCGTATCCGTTGGCTGCAGTTAGTACTACACTGGCACCACACAACTGGTAATTTCTTGTGTAAATACAATCATCAAGACCTACTAAGAAATTGGTTGGAGCTGGAGTACCTAAAAAACACGCTCCAAAAGTAGCTAAACTTCTTTGATCATCAACCCTAATACCACTGGCTTCTCCTTGATAATCTGCAAATGCTTGATTTTGGATAGAATTAGAACATACATCACTTAATTCATTACACTCTGATACCACACGCACTTTAAAACGTATTCTATATCTAGGAGCACTAACTACGACCAAATTTTTAGGAACAGTAAAAACAATAGTTCTTGTTGCTGCAGTATAAACATAAGTAATTCCAGAATTATTAGGGACTACAATGTCATTTGGATCAAAATTAATATTAATAGGTAATACGTCGGTAATGGTAAAATTTTCGGCATTATCGTTTCCTATATTTTGAAAACCAATTGCATAATGCAATTCTTGACCTCTAGTTACATTTTGATTACCAACATCATTGGTTAAAGAAGCATCACTAAAAACCTGCTTGGTCAAAACAATGTTAGGGGCAATAATATCTAAGGCAATTGCATTAAAATAATAAAAATACACGTCTTGACTACTCCTAAGCCCAATCAATGCGCTGGTATCATTATTGTCAATTATTACATTTCCATTATTGGGTATATTCAAAATACCCGCATCATACCCTAGCGTATTAGAACTGTTAGGGGTTCTGTTGAGATAATTTTCAGTGATTCCTGTTGCAGGGTCAATATAAGTTACCGAGCTATTAAAAAAGTTAGTGTTAGGACGAATATTGGTTGGTACACTATTTGCAGCTGATAAAAGAGTACCATTTATAGAAAGGTTATCTCCTGCAATATTACTATCGCCCTCTAAAGCGGAGAATGCAAATTTACCTCGTACTGGCCCTACTGGGATTGTTCTAAAATTAGTAACTGGAATATCTAAGTTGACCGTACTACTTATTGCACTAAATCCATCGTAAGAGGTGATGGATTTTGCAGGTAGTTTAGGATCTTCATATACAATATATAAAGACCAACCTGCCGAAAGTCCTGTACCACCATTTGTACCTTGAGCTGTAGAAACGTTTGCTAATGTATAAGTCCCCTCTGGATTTGGATTCCCTGTTCCAGTCACTAAGCTAGTAACATCAGCCACACAGGCATACGGCAAACTGGTTCCTATAGGTGTAGTTGAATTATGAATAACGGTTCCTACCACGTCATTGTAACCACCAGAAGGCATTCTAAATCTCACATTGGTCACCGGAGTGGTTCCTCGTGTTACAGCACCCCAATACAAAGCAGCGTATACAATTTTATAACAAGGTGCAGAAGTGGCTACCGGATTAGGAACAACTAGATTAGCACTACTAGAATTAAAAATACCTGGAGTGGCACCGTTATCAACATTGATGAACTCCATACTAAAATCAGAGTTCAAATTGTTACCATTATAAGGATCGTTTGGATTCCTGGTAGCTGATCTCCTATTCAAAATACTATTACCTATTAGTAACATATCTCCTTTGATGTCTTGATCAAATCGACGTGTAAAAGGAACTACGTTTTGAGAAATAGACAAAAAACTTTGCAAAAACATAAAAGTAAGTAGGATTACTTTTAAAAAAGTAGTTTTTTTCATAGTAGTGGTATTTTAATGAAGTAACAATCTAGTGCTCTGGGGGAAGCTACTAGACTGTTCCTTCGTATTTATTTTTAAATTCCAATTTTAATATTCTCTAACGGTTGTTGCATTTAATACATTAATCAAAGATCCCAATCCTCATTCACGATTAATTTTCAACTTTTATAACAACCATTTTCGCATTGTACGGCTTGCTTCCTCTTGACTCTAATGTTTTAGTCGCCTCCTCCAAAACATCAAATCGTGTGGTGTAAATGAAATAATTAGAAGACTTCACATCAAAGAAGAAATTCACCTTATTTTCACCTGCCGAAACCGTTTTGGTTAAGAATGCATCACGTTTTGCAACGTCTGCATGAACCGCATACACTATATAATATCCTGTTTCCACATTTTTAATGTTCTTGATAATCTGCATGTTCAACTGCTCGTTACCAAAATCAAAATCTTCTGGTTTCAATGGTGTTGCACTGAGTTTAGTTGTCTCCTTAATACGTTTTAAGGTTTCCTGATCTCTAGCAAAACGATCGTCTTCATTTTGGAAATTCGCACGCTTGATACGGCGTTTTTTCTCTATTTCTGTATCTACTTTAATTTGTTCTAGCGTAGCTAACAAGTTTTTGTTAGACAATTCCGCTTTTGCTTGCTCTGCTTTTAATTGCTCTATACTTTGCAAGTAGCTTAAAGTAAGGGCATCGTTCTTGTTTGGCACTTTTTTAATACGCTCTTCATACAATGCCTTAAAGTTACTCAATAATTGATTCTGATTTTGATTTACTATTGCAATTTCTGCTTTTAAGTTATCAATCTCAGCATTTTGAGCAGCGGCGCTCTTAAATGGTTTTGGGGCACTCGCAATTCCTTTATCACTTAAATCGTTTTCCGTTTTTAAATCCTGGAGTTCTTTCTCTTTCAGTTTCACTTTCTCGTTCAACTGAGACAATAATTGTTGTTGCGTTTTACCGGCCATATCAAGAGTCTCGGCAATTTTATCCATTGATTTGGAATTCTCATCCTTAGGTTTATTTAGAGCGGCCAACTTAGCTTGAGCTTCGGCATCTGCTTTCGCTTTAGCATCTGCAGCTAACTTCGCTTTGGCCTCTGCTTCTGCTTTGGCTTTGGCTTCAGCAGCTTGTTTTGCAGCTTCGGCATCTGCTTTCGCTTTAGCATCTGCAGCTAACTTCGCTTTAGCCTCTGCTTCTGCTTTGGCTTTAGCTTCAGCAGCTTGTTTTGCAACTTCGGCATCTGCTTTCGCTTTAGCGTCTGCAGCTAACTTCGCTTTGGCCTCTGCTTCTGCTTTGGCTTT
>NZ_MTCA01000032.1:0-24552 GCF_002150205.1 Flavobacterium sp. FPG59
AACATATAAATAAATTAGCACTTTTTTAACAACCGTAAACTATTTTTACTACCTTAGAATATAAACTTTATGCTATGAAAAACCTACCTTTAAAAATTAGAAGCAAAAAATTAGAGTCTAGAGTTGATTTAACCGCTATGGTTAGTGTGTCTTTTCTTTTGATCGTGTTTTTCATGGTCACTATTGATTTGGCAAAGCCGAATAGTTTTGGTTTAGGTTTACCATATGATGATGAATATACATGTAGATGGTATGGAGCTTGTGGTGGAGAAAATAGATCAGTAACCATTTTATTAGGAGATAATAATAAATTAATAACTTATACGGGGACCTTAGATCTTCCGATAGCTCCTCCAAGAGAAATAGAATATGGAAAAAATGGGATTAGGACATTGCTCTTAAAGCAAAACAAAAGTATACTTGATTATTCTGCACAATTAGGACGACCTGGAAGAGGAATCACAGTTATCATAAAACCTAGTACAAAATGTAACTATAAAAATTTAGTTGACATTCTAGATGAAATGGTTATTACCAAAATTGATACCTACGCAATCATTAATGAGTTCACACCAGAAGAATCTCAATTATTGGCAGCTAATTAGACCCATACTTTTTGAGTCGTTGCAATAAATACCAATGTTAAAACGTAATTGACAACTATAAACAAACTCCCTAGCCCTGATAGCAGCGTAAATCCTTTTATAAAGCTTTTAGCCTCTAGCTAGAAGCTTTGTAAAAGATTGCAGCGAATAGCAGGATTAGCTCCCAGAAAAATTCAAGCACAAAAAAAGTCCCACATTGCTGTGGGACTTTCTATATTCAAAAAATCAAGAAATTATTTTTTCTCTGATTTTTCCATTTTAGCTTTCAATGCAGCTAACATATCATTGTTATCTCCTAAAGTTGCAGCTGGTGCATTTGTAGAAGAATTAGATGATGTGTTTTCTGAAGCTGATTTCACATTTTTCTCTTCTTCTTCACGGAAGATAGCAGTGTGAGATGCAACTACTCTTTTGAATTCTTTGTTGAATTCGATTACTTTGAAATCAGCTGTATCGCCTTTTTTCAATTTCTTTCCGTCTTCTTTTTCAAGGTGACGAGTTGGAATGAAAGCAACGATATCATCTCCGAATTCTACAGTAGCTCCTTTGTCAACTATCTCAGAGATTTCACCATTGTGGATAGTTCCTACAGCGAATGAATCTTCGTACTGATCCCAAGGGTTAGCAGTTGTTTGTTTGTGGCCTAAAGATAATTTACGTCCGTCAACATCCAACTCTAATACTACAACGTCAAGTTTTTCACCAACGTTTACGAATTCAGATGGGTGTTTGATTTTCTTAGTCCAAGATAAGTCAGAGATGTAGATTAAACCATCAATTCCTTCTTCAAGTTCTACGAAAATTCCAAAATTTGTAAAGTTTCTAACGATACCTGTGTGCTTAGAACCTACTGGGTATTTAGCAGTGATATCAGTCCAAGGATCTTTAGACAATTGTTTGATACCTAATGACATTTTACGATCATCTCTATCTAAAGTTAAGATAACAGCTTCAACAACATCACCAACTTTTACGAAATCTTGAGCAGAACGCAAGTGCGTAGACCAAGACATTTCAGAAACGTGGATTAAACCTTCAACACCTTCAGCAACTTCGATAAATGCACCGTAATCAGCGATTACAACTACTTTACCGTTTACTTTATCACCAATTTTTAAATCAGCATTTAAAGCATCCCATGGGTGAGCGTTTAATTGTTTCAATCCTAATTGAATTCTTGTTTTCTCGTCATCGAAATCAAGGATTACAACGTTCAATTTTTGATCTAATTCAAGAACTTCAGATGGGTGGTTGATTCTAGACCAAGAAAGGTCAGTAATGTGAATCAATCCATCAACTCCACCTAAGTCAATAAACACACCATAAGAAGTAATGTTTTTAACAACACCTTCTAATACTTGTCCTTTTTGTAATTGACCAATGATTTCTTTTTTCTGGATTTCAATATCCGCTTCAATAAGCGCTTTGTGAGATACAACTACGTTTTTGAATTCGTGGTTAATTTTCACAACTTTGAACTCCATCATTTTGTTTACGTATACATCGTAATCTCTAATTGGCTTAACATCAATTTGAGATCCTGGCAAGAACGCTTCAATTCCGAAAACGTCAACGATCATACCACCTTTAGTTCTGCATTTAACAAAACCATTAACGATTTCACCTGTTTCGTTAGCCGAAATAACTCTATCCCAAGATTTGATAGTACGTGCTTTACGGTGAGATAATACTAACTGACCTGTTTTATCCTCACGGATGTCAATTAATACCTCAACAGTATCACCTACTTTTAATGCTGGGTTGTAACGGAATTCATTCAATGAAATTACACCTTCAGATTTAGCGTTGATATCAACGATAACGTCTCTATCTGTAATTCTTACAACTGTACCTTCTACAACTTCCTCTTGATCAGTTGCAATAAAAGTTTTAGAAACTAATTCTTCAAACTCTAATAAGTTTTTTTCATCAACAGCATCAATACCTTCTTCGAAATTGTGCCAGTTAAAATTTGCTAAAAACTCTTCTTGTGATTTTACTTGTTCAGACATGCTGATTAAAAATTTGTATTCTGTATTTTCTTGAGTTTCATGATGTGATAGAAAACAGCAGAAGTTGTTGGTATAATTTACTGCAACCCAATGGAAACTCTTATTCACCAAAAGGTGTGCAAAAGTAACACATTAATCTTGAATACCAAAATTTTAAACCTTAGATAATTGTTTATCAATCAGGAGCGACATAAAACGAAATAATAGGGTCGTGTCTTTCCAAATAGGAACAAAATACGATAAAATCAACTTTATCCTAACATTTTCTTACTAATTACATATATTTGTAAGAAAAGAAGGTTTATGTACAATTCATTTCAAATTTTTATACCTAATAAAAATAAACTGACAATCAACAATAATACAGCATTTTATATCCCTTTGGCAGTATTTGTAACCTTGTTTTTGAATATACGAGTTCAACCCTACCATGGTATTTTTACCTTCATATTAATAATTTTCGCTATAATTTACTTCTATTTAGGTATGACAAGAACAGACAGAATCAAGCCAATCAAAGGCAAATTAGAGGGATTCATTCTTTTTGAAAAAGAATACCTTGTGACAAACAATACTAAAATTGATTTATCAGAAATTCAATCAGTTCAAATATCTGTTGGGGATTTTATTGGTAAAATATATTACAAGAGTAATCTTGATCGTTTAGATTTACAACCACTAGCTTCAAACGGTACAAATAATTGGATTGAATATAGCTTACAAAATGGTGTGAAAAATAAAATTTATTTCAGACAAGAATATGAGGCACAACATGAATCAATGTACCCTTTTTTACGAACACTAATTCAAAGAAAAACAATAACGCTAAATGATGTTTTGAAAATTCTGGATTTCGAAAGTGATTATAACATTCAATCTTTTAAAGAATCAGTAAACAATTAAGTGATTCATTAAAAAACCCGATACAAATTGGCATCGGGTTTTGAATTTATTTTAGTGACTAATTTGCTCTACATCTTCAGGATTATGCTTGTGCTTGAACAAAACTGCAAAAGCTATTGCAATTGCTAGCGCGTACAAAGCAAAAGATAGCCAAATTGTGTGCCAATCTTTCATAAGTATAACCGAATCAAAAAAGCCGTCTACACCAATAGTTTTACCTTGACTTGTAACAAACTCTGCCATTTTTGCATTAGTAGGTTCCGTTTGCAAGAAAGCTGCTAAATCACCAGTTCCTGCAAATGATTTGGTGAAAAATTTATCAATTGCCCAACCAGAGGTAAAACTACCTAAAACTGCTCCAACTCCATTGGTCATCATCATAAACAATCCTTGCGCTGACGATCTGTTTTTAGCATAAGTATTAGTCTCTACAAATAATGAACCTGATATATTAAAGAAATCAAATGCCATTCCGTACACAATACAAGACATAATAATCATCCACAAACCGCTTGTTGGATCTCCGTAAGCAAACAATCCGAAACGCAATACCCAAGCCAACATACTAATCAACATTACTTGCTTGATACCAAAACGCTTCAAGAAAAACGGAATTGCTAAAATAAACAAGGTCTCAGAAATTTGAGAAATCGACATGATAATTGTAGAATATTCCACTACAAACGAATCGGCGTATTTAGGAAAATGCTTGAACTCATCCAGAAAAACGTCTCCGTATGCATTTGTTAACTGCAAAGCACCTCCTAAAAACATAGAGAAGATGAAAAACAAAGCCATTTTATAATTAGCAAACAATTTAAACGACTCTAATCCTAAGGTTTCCATTAAAGAAGCATTTTCTTTAGATAAGCGTTGTGGCTTGCATGGCGGCAAAGTAAAAGCGTATAAACCTAGTGCCACCGCTGCTAAACCTGCAATGTAAAATTGATAAGCAGTTGCTTTATTTCCTGTCAAGTTGGTGATCCACATTGCTGCAATAAAACCAATAGTTCCAAAAACACGGATAGGTGGAAAACTCTTCACTACATCCAAACCATTTGTTTTCAAAGCATTGTATGAAATTGAATTACTCAGTGCAATTGTTGGCATATAACAACACATAGCCAATAACATAATGTAAATAAAATTTTCAGGTGTAGTAACTTGCGGTATATAAAACAAAACTGCAGCATACAATATATGTAGTGCTCCATATAACTTTTCAGCATTGATCCATCTGTCTGCTAAAATACCTGTAAGTGTTGGCATAAACAAAGAAGCGATTCCCATGGTACTAAAAACCAATCCAAACTGAGTTCCCTCCCATCCTTTCGTACCAAACCAATAATTTGCAATTGTAATTAACCAAGCTCCCCAAACAAAAAACTGGAGAAAACTCATTATTACCAATCTATTTTTAATTCCCATGAGATGAATTGTTTTTTTACTTTAAAAAATTTACAAGGCGTAAATCTACCATTAAAAATGATATCTGCAAATAATTATATCGTTTTAGTGATTTCGTATACCATTTCTAAAACTTGAGCAAATTGTTCCTCACGACTTAAATGTGAATTGTCAATTTCAATTGCATCTTCCGCCATCACTAAGGGTGAATCTTCTCGATGGGTATCTATGTAATCCCGTTCTTCTACATTTTTCAGGACTTCTTCATATGTTACTGTATCTCCTTTAGCTATTAACTCATCATATCGCCTTTGTGCTCTGGTGCTAGCACTTGCCGTCATGAATATTTTAAGCTCGGCATCAGGAAATACCACAGTGCCAATGTCTCGTCCATCCATGACAATTGCCTTGTTCTTGCCCATTTCTTTTTGTTGTTCCACTAATTTAGCTCGAACTTGAGAAACCTCAGCAACTTTGCTCACAAAACGCGACACTTCAATGGTTCGAATTTCGGTTTCAACATTAACATCGTTCAAAAAAACCTCTGCAAATCCTAACTCCGCATTAAATTCAAAATGCAGTTTAATAGCAGACAAACTCGCAATTAAAGTTCTACTATCAAAAGCATCTGCATTGATGTACCCTTGTTTCATAGCAAAAAAAGTTACGGCACGATACATTGCTCCTGTGTCTACATAAATATATCCTAAATGTTTCGCTAATTGTTTTGCTAGCGTACTTTTCCCCGTTGATGAAAATCCATCTATTGCAATGGTAATTTTTTTTGTCAAAATATAAAATTTAAGGTAATTGAAATGAATAAACTATTCTTGAAAATTTATGGTTAGCCCAAAGAGACTCGTGTTTCCAGCAAGCGTATATCTGGAATAGGAATAATTGAACTTGAGTTTGTTTAATTTGAGTCCAAAACCGAAAGAAAGTCCCGAAAAATTGCGTTGTTCCAGAATGCGCAACTCCTCGGCTCGTCTAAAATTGTATCCTAAACGCAAGTTGAATCCTCTTTTTGGAAACAACTCTACTCCTGTAATTACATGTCTCAATGCATTATTTACAAAAGACACTTTTTCAGGAGTTGCTGCTCCATTAAAAGATTGCTCTGATCGCGCTGGATTAGCAAAAGCAATATTCCATTGTTGTAAATTCTCTAATGTTAAATGCCATCGAATAGGAACATTTTCTAACTCTTGCGAAACTCCTACTAAAACCTCCAAGGGTAACTTTTCTCGAACTCCATTGTAAGTTGAAAATTGAGTCCCTAGATTTCGTATGGCCAACGCCCAATTGACATCGTTCCGTTCATCAATATATAAAGCCCCAATGTCTAATGCTCCTCCAAAAGAATGATAGGTTTCTAGACTAGACGAAATCAACTTGGCACTAGCACCAATATGCAAATCGGTATAAGGAATATTGTACGCATACCCCATAGACAAGGCTACTTCACTTCCTGAAAAGGAAGCTGTGGCTTGACCATTTTCATCATAGCCCTCAAAACTACCATAATTGATATAATTTACACCCGCTTGAAACGTTTGCAGGTGTCTGTCATAGGTGTACGCATAAGAAGCAGTCCCGTACGTAAGCGCTCCATAGTAATTTCCGTAATTCAGCGCTAAATGATTATCCATCTCCGCATTGATTGTGGCTGGATTAAAATGAGCTTGATTCACATCATTATCATATATAGTCAACACTTTCCCTCCTAAAGCCGCTTGCCTTGGAGAAGCAACGAGATTTAAAAACTGATATATTGTTTTACCGCCTATCTGACCGATTGATGCGGTACCGTAGAGTAACAAACTGAATATCACTATTTTTTTAAACATGTTGCAAAAGCGCCAAAAGTACAAAATGATAACGCCAGTGCGAAGATATTATTTTTTAGAAAAAGAAAAGTTTAAAAAGGGACAATTCAGTCCTTAAAATCAACAGTTCAGTATAAAACCTTTTTGAATCGTTTGGTTTACACCTAGTTTTGACAAAGAATTAAAACCTAAAACTAAAAACCATGAAAAATTTACTTTTTACAACGCTACTATTTTTATGTATGTATAATGTTCAAGCTCAAATGGACGATAAATTTTATTATCCAAAAAAAGCCAAAACAATTACAATAGATTCTTTACAATTCAAAGAGCATAATTATTATATTGAAAAAGACACAATCAATAGTGTGGTATTATCACCAAAACAAAAACAACCCAAGGCAACTATACTTTATTTTCATGGAGCCGGTGGTAATTGTATGAGTTATGTAGGTTATGTAAAACCTTTGGTAAATGACGGATATACCGTGATCATGATCAGCATGAGAGGCTACGGAAAATCAAGCGGCAAACCCACTCACCTCAACATTGCAGCTGACGCTCAAATTATTTTTAATGAAATTCTTAAAAATACCGACTTTAAAAACAAAAAAATTATCATTTACGGCGCATCAATGGGAACACAAGTTGCGGTTAATTTAACCAAAAACAATCAAGATAAAATAAGCGGATTAATTGTTGATGGTGTTATTAGTTCCTTTACAGAAATAGCAGTTAGTAAAACTCCCGAAGCACAGCATCAAATGATTCGTATGTATGTTACTTCACCTTATTCCGCAGCAGAAGATATCAAAAGCATACAATCAGTACCCGTTTTATTTATACATTCTAAAACCGACAAAGACGTGCCGTTTAGCCAATGTGAAACAGTATACAACAATACCAAAACTAAAAAAGAACTTTGGATATATGAGGGCGACCACTTAAAAGCGCCACAATTATTCCCAACTATTTTCATTCAAAAAGTCAACACACTATTGCAATAAGGATACCTTTTTTATAAAAAAAATCCAAATTCTTGAACTGAAAAAACAGTTTAGGAATTTGGATTTTTATTGATTTCGAAAACGACTTACTTACAAAGTTTTTGCGTTTTTAACTTTCTGATCTGTTAAAGCAAATTGCAATACTTCGCTCATTTCCTTTACATAATGAAAAGTAAGTCCTTCAAGATATTCTGGTTTGATCTCGTCAATATCATTTTTATTTTCGTGACACAAGATGATTTCTTTAATATTTGCTCTTTTAGCAGCAAGAATTTTTTCTTTGATTCCGCCTACAGGCAATACTTTACCACGCAAAGTAATTTCGCCAGTCATGGCTAAGTTCTTCTTGATACGTTTTTGAGTAAACAAAGAAACTAATGACGTCAACATAGCAATACCTGCACTTGGCCCATCCTTTGGAGTTGCTCCTTCAGGAACGTGCAAATGAATGTTGTATTTAGAAAGCATATCCGATTCTAATCCTAAAAGTTTAGTATTGGCCTTGATGTATTCCAAAGCAATTGTAGCTGATTCTTTCATTACAGTACCCAGATTACCCGTAATACTCATGGTGCCTTTCCCTGGAGAAAGCAACGATTCGATAAACAAAATATCACCTCCTACTGAAGTCCACGCTAGACCAGTAACTACTCCCGCTACATCATTATTTTCGTATTTATCACGCTCTAAACGCGCAACACCAAGTGTTTTTACAAGATCTTCGTCAGTTACTTTTTTATTATATTCTTCCTCCATTGCAACTGACTTAGCTGCGTTTCGAATCACTTGCGCAATTTTACCCTCAAGTCCACGCACGCCTGATTCTCTTGTATAGCCTTCCACAATTTTTTCCAATTGTTTTTTACCAATAGTCAAATCTTTAGTAGTTAAACCATGTTCTTTTAATTGTCTAGGAAACAAATGCTGACGTGCTATTTCTACTTTTTCTTCAATCGTATAGCCTGACATTTTGATGATTTCCATACGGTCACGCAATGCGGGCTGAATGGCTGCCATATTATTTGAAGTAGCAATAAACATTACTTTTGAAAGATCATATCCCATTTCTAGGAAATTATCATAAAAAGAATTGTTTTGCTCCGGATCTAAAACTTCAAGCAATGCTGATGATGGATCACCTTGATGACTGTTTGACAATTTGTCAATTTCATCTAAAACAAAAACCGGATTTGATGTACCTGCTTTTTTCAAACTTTGAATGATTCGGCCTGGCATAGCGCCAATATACGTTTTTCGGTGACCACGAATTTCAGATTCATCACGCAAACCACCCAATGAAATTCGCACATACTCTCTACCCAACGCTTCAGCTATAGAACGCCCAATAGAGGTTTTACCAACACCTGGAGGTCCTGTCAAGCAAATGATTGGCGATTTCATATCGTTACGCAATTTCAAAACAGCTAAATGCTCAATCATTCGTTTTTTAACTTCTTCTAAACCAAAATGGTCTCTATCTAAGATTTTTTGAGCGCGTTTTAAATCAAAAATATCTTTGGAGTATTCGTTCCAAGGCAAATCAAGAAACAACTCTAAGTAATTTCTTTGAATACCAAAATCTGGTGCCTGAGGATTCATCCTTCGCATTTTAGAAAGTTCTTTTTCAAAATGCTTTTTAGTCTTCTCATCCCACTTTTTGGTTAAGGATTTTTGAAGCATCTCGTCCATTTCTTCCTCTTGCGAAACGCCACCCAATTCTTCTTGAATGGTTTTCATTTGCTGGTGCAAGAAATATTCTCTTTGTTGCTGATCTAAATCAAAACGAACTTTTGACTGAATATCATTTTTCAATTCGAGTTTTTGCAACTCGATATTCATATAACGCAAAGTCTCTAGTGCTCTTCCTTTCAGTTCATTGATAGCCAATAAATCTTGCTTTTCTTTAACCAATAAATTCATGTTTGAAGTCACGAAATTGATTAAAAAAGATTGACTCTCAATGTTTTTTATTGCAAAAGTTGCTTCGCTAGGAATATTAGGACTTTCTTTGATAATTTGAATCGCTAGTTCTTTTATAGAATCAAGAATAGCTAAGAATTCTGAATCATTTTTCTTAGGTCGTTTCTCTGGTACTTCTTTTATTTTCGCAGTTAAATACGGTTCCTCTGAAACTACCGAATCAATTTCGAAACGTTTTTTACCTTGTAAAATAACAGTCACATTGCCATCTGGCATTTTTAAAACGCGTAAAATCCGAGCAACAGTACCTATTTTATGAATATCATCTTTGGTTGGATCTTCATCTTCCTCGTTAATTTGAGCCACTACTCCTATGGTTTTACCCGCAGCATTGGCATCATTTATCAATTTAATCGATTTATCTCTACCGGCTGTAATAGGAATTACAACTCCCGGAAATAAAACCATGTTTCGCAAAGGTAAAATGGCAAGCAATTCAGGTAAAGCTTCATTATTCATTTCTTCTTCGTCCTCTGGAGTCAATAATGGAATTAAATCTGCTTCTGAATCAAATTCTTGAAGTGACAAATTGTCAATGGTAAGTATTTTATGATTTGACATATATTTAATTAAGTCTTTTTGTCATTAAAAAAAGTTTTTGGATCACAAATATAGGATTTCAGAATCGTCTTTATTGAAAAAAACAAGGATTAATCTTTATTAAATGACCATCAAGTAAAAGTCTCAATCTTTATGCCAAAAGAAATGAATCAAAAGCTAATTATCTTATAAATAAGATTCATAAAAACAAATGGTTTGCAGTAAATCAATATCTTTAAAACTTATATTTATACAAAGTGTAACATTTATACCATTACCAAGTCTTTATTAAAACGAAACCACTATTTGAACATTAACCAATGTAATATCGAGGAGCTGATTGTATTGTGCAAGCAAAACAATCAAAAAGCACAATACGAAGTATACAATCGTTATGCTTCTGCTATGTATAATGTAGCTATAAGAATTGTAAAAGACAGCCATTATGCTGAGGATGTAATGCAAGAAAGTTTTTTAAAGGCATTCGCAAAACTTGAACATTACAAGCAAGAAGTTTCATTTGGTGCTTGGTTAAAAAGAATTGTGGTTAACCAAAGCATTGATTTTTATAAAAAAAATAATCAGTTTAAGCCGGAAGATTTTGAGGTGACTTTACATAAAATTGAAGATATAGATTCGGATTTCTCTATTAATAGTGACTTTACTAATTTGAAAGTCAAACAAATTTTAGAAACTATAGCAACTTTAAAATATAACTATCAGATGGTTTTGACATTATTTTACATTGAAGGATATGACCAAGAAGAGATTAGTGAAATACTTAATATTAGCTACGCAAATTGCAGAACAACCTTGAGCCGAGCCAAAGACAGTTTGAGAAAAAAATTAGAAGAAATATGAAAAGGAACGCAGACCCAATAGACGAACTCTTTATTAAACACCAATTTCAATGGGACATTGAGAATTTAGAAGCAAATCATGAATTGCGTTTTAAAGAAAAATTAAATCAAAAGAAATTTAATTGGAGATTCATAGTAAGTATTGGCATTGCGGCGTCAATAGCAATATTCTTATTTACAACTATGGGTGATCCAACCTATAAAAAACCTTCGGAATTGCAATACGCATCAAAAGAAACCATTCAAACCGATTCTATTTTTACAGTTTTAATTGAAAGAGAATTAGAAAAAATTGAAGAAAAGAAGTCACCCGAAAACAAGAAAATTATAGCCGATGCACTAAAACAAATGAAACAACTAGATGCTGACTATGAAAAAATAATTCAGGAATTAGAAGTCAATGGCGAAAGTAAACAGATTATTTATGCTATGATTAGTAACTTACAAACACGCATTTCTTTTTTGCAAAAGGTACTCGAACACCTTGAAAACAACGAAAACAAAAACGTATTTCCAGATGAAAAAACAATATAACTATATACTATTCTTGCTAATAGCACCATTTTTAGTGCAGGCAGCTACAAATGATTTTATTCATTCTAAACAAAAAAACATCAAAAAAGCATACTATGTTAATTCTAATGCTATTCTAGCGGTAGATAATTCATACGGTTCTCTTATTGTAACTACATGGGACGAAGATAAAATAGAACTAGATGTTCAAATAAGAGTTAGCGGTGACAACGAAAATTGGGTCAATCAAAAAATAGACGCTATAACAATTGATATACAAGCTCTAAAAGGATTAGTAACCGCAAAAACAATATTTGAAAATTCGAATATTAAAAGTTCTGGAAAAAAAAATAGTTTTGAAATAAATTACATTCTCAAAATACCTAGAAATGGAAGTATTAAATTGAATAACAAATATGGTAACATTACCACTACTGATATTGCATCAAATGCTGAAATAAAATGCAAATACGGTAAGATTACCACTGGAAAATTACAAGGAATTAGCGACATCAATATTGAATATTGCAACAATTCCAGCATAGAGCTTATTAAAAACGGACAAATTAACGCAAGATATTCAAGTATTAAGATTGATGAGACCTCCAAACTTCAATTAACATCTGATTATACAGATATAGAAATCTTAAATGGAGATTCTGTTGCTTATAGTAGTGATTATGGTAAAATTAAAATCTCAAAAATAAGAAACCTAGAAGCTAGTGGAGACTATCTTACTATTCAAATCGGAGAAATTACAGGAAGCTTATCACTCCAAACAAAATACAGTTCGCTTGCTATTCAATCTGTTCATGCTAAAGCTAAGTCTCAAATGATATCAACAGCTTATACAGGAATAACTATTGGTTTTCAACCCAATTATTATTTTGATTTGAATGCCATTTTAAAATATGCTAATCTAAAATACGATAGCGCTCTTGAAATGGACAGTAAAGAAGAAACCTCACAAACAAAAAAATACACTGGCTTTCATAAAAGAAAAGGAATAAATAGCATGGCTATTACATCTAATTATGGGAACGTAGTGCTCACACAAAACCAATAAACTAAACTAAATTAATTATGAAAAAATCACTTTTATTACTTGCAGGTTGCGCCTTATTATCTGCTAATTTAACCTTTGCTCAGTGGTCTAGCAAAAATAAAATTCAAGGAAATGGAAACATAGTTTCTGAAAAAAGAACCACAACAGATTATGATGCTATTGCTGTATCCGGATTCTTTGATGTAGAACTGGTTTCAGGAAAAGAAGGAGACATCACAGTTAAAGGTGAGGAAAATTTAATTCCTTTCTTAAAAATTGAAGTTGTAAACAATATACTTAAAATTAGTTCTGAAAAAAATAAGTACTTGAGCACGAGTAAAGGCAAGCAAATTTTAATTTCGGTTCCCTTTGAGGAAATCAACAAAATAAGTTTGACTGGATCAGGTGATATTAATACAAAAAAAACAATCAATAGTAATTCGTTATCAGTACAGTTAACTGGTTCTGGGGATATTAATTTAGAAGTTGCATCAAATTCAGTTGCAATAGATGTAACAGGATCCGGGGATGTCACTATTTCAGGAACTACAGACGAATTAAATACAGCTCTAAACGGTTCTGGAGATATCGATACTTCAAAACTGAAAGCTAAAAACGTTCATGCTGCCGTATCAGGTTCAGGAGACACTACTGTTTATTGTTCTGATAACTTACACGCTAGAGTTTCTGGTTCAGGTGATATTGAATACAAAGGCGATCCAAAGAAAAAAGACACCAAAGTAAGTGGATCAGGGAGTATATCGAAATCCTAAAAACCTATTTCAAAAGATATTAAAAAGGTGTTTTACGATTGTAAAACACCTTTTTTTGGTACTTTATTCAACAGAATTACAGCAATTATAAAGAAAAGCGCTAATATAGCAATAGCAAGTCTAGGGCTTCCTGTAATTTGATCTACGATTCCATACACCACCATTCCTATAACAATACCTATTTTTTCGGCTACGTCATAAAAACTAAAAAATGATGCTGTATCCTTTGTTTGAGGTAGTAACTTTGAATAAGTAGACCTGGATAAGGACTGAATACCACCCATAACAAGTCCTACACAGCTCGCCATAATATAAAATTCTAAAGGTTGAGTAATGAAGTATGCTGCCACACAAAGTAAAACCCAAAAGCAATTGATAAAAATTAACGTTGGGAAATTACCAAATTTACTAGAAGCTCTTGACGTTAAGAAAGCTCCTAAAACAGCAACCAATTGAATGAGCAAAATACAAATTATCAAACCTATTGTTCCTTCTTCTTTAGTGGGCCATTCAATTTCTTGTGCACCAAAATAAGTTGCTACGAGCATCACGGTTTGTACAGCCATACTCGACACAAAAAAACTTCTTAAATATGCTTTTAAAGCTTTATTTTCTTGCAATAAAAGCCATACTTTTTTGAGTTCATTAAAACCATTAAACACTACTTGACGGGTAACTTTGTGACCGCTATTTTTGTTGCCGTTGGGTAAATAATAATATGAATATTGGCTAAAAAGAATCCACCAAACACCTACCATAACAAAAGAGTAGCGCATTGCTTTCATTGCTGCTTCTCCATCTGTTCCAGAAATTCCAAAAAGCTTAGGTTTCATAATCATCAATAAATTAATAACTAATAAAATCACACTTCCTATATATCCCATGGAATAGCCCTTAGCACTTATTTGATCTTGCTGCTCTTCATGTGCAATATCTGGTAAATAAGAGTTGTAAAAAACCAAACTCCCCCAATATCCTATTAAACCTAATAAATAAAATAATAAACCAACATATATATTATTAAGGTCAAACCAATACAAACCCATACAGGATAAGGCCCCCAAGTAACAAAAAAACTTCATAAACGCTTTTTTATTTCCAACATAATCAGCAATTCCAGATAATAATGGAGATAAGAATGAAACTAGCAAAAAAGCAAAAGCAGTAATAAAACTTATCAACGCTGAATTTTTAAGGTGCATCCCAAAAACATCAATATAATGACTACGGTCGGCAAACAGTGCATCATAAAAAATAGGAAAAACAGCTGATGCAATTGTTAAGGTGTATACCGAATTTGCCCAATCATAAAAAGCCCACGCATTTAATAATTTTTTACTTCCTTTTTCTAATTCAGCCATTTGTTTTATTTTTTTGAATACGAATGTATTTATTTTTTTTTAAGAACAATGCAAATCCTATTTTTTTTACACATTAAGAAATCATTATTCATGCAATCATCATATGTAAACAAAAAAAGCTACCCAAAATGAACTGCCCCCAAATAATTAGACATTATCTGGGGGTATTTTTATGGAAAGAAAAGTCAGTTACAATTATGAATTTAAACTTCGCTGTGTAAATGAAGTTTTAAAAAATCGTCAATCACTAAGTGTCATCGCTAAAGAGAATGATGTAAGCATAACTAGCCTTAAAGATTGGATTAGGTGGTATCTTAAATTTGGAAACGAAGGTCTTTTGCCTGTCCAAAAAAACGCAAGTTATAGTATACGTTTTAAGTTAAAAGTTCTACAAAGTATTGAAAGTAAGTCATTATCTTTGAATCAAGCCTGTTTAACATTTAATATTCCCACAAGTTCGATAATAAGACGTTGGCAAAGGGAATATGCAAAAGAAGGTTCGGTAGGTTTACAACCTAAATCCAAAGGAAGACCAGCATCTATGAATTTTAAGAGAAAACAACGAAAAACAGACAAACCATTAACCAGAGAAGAAGAACTTTTAAAGGAACTAGAATATTTGCGAGCAGAGAACGAAATTTTAAAAAAGTTCAATGCCTTAGTTCAGTCCGAACAAGCCAATCAAAACAAAAGGCTCAAACCATAATGGAATTAAGGCATAAATACGATTTAGAGGTTCTTCTCAATTGTATGAAAATGGTTAGAAGTAGTTATTATTACCATGAAAAAAGAAGTCAATTAATCGACAAATACAAAGACATTAAAGAATTGATTAAGCAGATTTACAACTACCATAAAGGTCGATTGCGATATCGTCGTATTACTTTAGTAATCAAACAAAAAGGAATTGTAATTAATCACAAAACGGTATTGCGATTAATGAAGGTTCTAGGATTGAAAAGTTTAATACGAGTTAAAAAATACAAATCCTACAAAGGCGAACAAGGGAAAATAGCTCCAAATATTTTACAGCGCAATTTTAAGGCGGCAAATCCCTATGAAAAATGGGCAACTGATGTAACAGAGTTTAATGTTTCTGGCAACAAATTATATCTATCACCAATTATTGATTTATATAATGGAGAAATAATAAGTTACGAATTATCTGAAAGACCTAATTTTAATCAAATAACCAACATGCTTAAAAAGTCTTTTAAACGAATACCTAATAATACCAATCTAATACTGCACTCGGATCAGGGCTGGCAATATCAAATGAAACAATATCAAACACTATTGAAAGAAAAAGGATTAGTACAAAGTATGTCTAGAAAAGGAAACTGTTTGGATAATGCAATTATTGAAAACTTCTTTGGAATATTAAAATCAGAACTGTTTTATATTATGAAATTTAGAGACATAAACCACTTAAAAACTGAAATTATACAATATATCAAATATTACAATAATGAAAGAATAAAACTCAATTTAAAAGGAATGAGCCCGATACAATATCGAGCTCATTATTATCAAAATTAATTATAAATTTGTCTAAACTTTGGGGTGCAGTATAAAATGGATAGCTTAGATTGTGAATAAGTTTAGCTCTATTTAATCACTCCTACTTTAGCTGCAATAGCTTTTGCTTCGGGAATGTACGCTTGAAGATTAGCAATTCGGGTAGCATCTGACGGGTGTGTACTCATGAATTCTGGTGGTGCTTGACCATTAGATTGAGCCGACATGCGCTGCCAAAAAGCAATAGAAGTTTCAGGATTATATCCTGCAATGGTCATTAAAACCAATCCTATTTTATCAGCTTCAGTTTCATGGCTTCGACTAAAAGGAAGCATACCGCCAAACTGAGAGCCTAAACCATAGGCCTGACCAATAATTTGCTGTGTTTTTTCACTCTTTCCTGAAACAGCAACAGATATAACTTGCCCAAGTACCTGCTGAGCTTGTCCTGCAGTCATACGTTGCGCACCATGATCTGCAAGAGCATGCGAAACTTCATGCCCCATAACCGTCGCAAGACCAGCATCATCCTTTGTTACAGGCAAAATACCAGAATACACTACAATTTTTCCTCCTGGCATACACCAAGCATTTACCTCTTTATTTTCAATTAATTTGTATTCCCAACGGTAATCTGTTAAATACTGTGATTGTCCTAAGTAAGCTAAATATTTTTCAGCTGCCGCTTTAATTCGGAAACCAATAGCCTCCACTTTCTTTGCATCGGCAGTTCCTGTAATTACTTTATTTTCTTTTAAAAAAGTATCGTACTGCTGAAAAGCAACAGGGAACAATTGATTATTAGGGTTTAAACTAAGTATTTTTTTTCCTGTAACTGGATTAGTAGCGCAAGAATATACCATGCCTAATGTGATCATACCAACTAATACATATTTTTTCATAACTGTAATTTTATAAGAATCAAAAATACAATAAATGCACCTTCTGTACTTACATAATTATTAAAAATAGTTTCAATATTAATCCAAGTTACCCATAATATGAAAAGATATAAATCCTTTTTCAACAAGAATATATCCTTCTCTTTCTAAGGTATCGCTATCAAATGCGACTGCTACATTATCAATTTCTAAAGTTTCAACCTTAAAAGGCAACCCTATTAAATTCATTTTATATTTTGAATAATTAGTAACGTACTTCCCTTCTTGATGAGCTTGAATAATCATTTCGTTTTCTTTTCCAGTAGCTTGGAAAGACATAAAACTATAGCGTCCTTTTTTGTAATCATAGCCGTCTTGAGCATCCTCATAGACTACAGATAATTCTTTACCATCTTTGTAATAAACATCTAGTATCAACTCATCAAACTCGAGTTCACCTACATATTGTTGAACCGGATATTTTGGAATAATGGCTCCTGCTTTTATAAAAATTGGAATTTGATCAAATTTAGTATCCACCCAAAGTTCTTTTCCACCTTTGCAAAGCTCGTTTGTCCAGTAATTATACCATTCACCACGAGGCAAATACATTCTTCTACCTAAAGCATTAGGTTCTAAAATAGGACAGACTAATATTTGATTCCCAAAAACAAACTCATCATTACGATAATGCGTTTGTATGTCTTCTTGATCAAAATATACTAATGGTTTCAACATTGGCACACCTTCTTCGATATACTGCCAAAACATGGTATACAAATAAGGTAACAATTGGTATCTTAAATTTACAAACTTTCTTGTGATATCTATGACTTCCTCATCAAAAGCCCATGGTTCTTGATCGCCATGATCTCCGGATGAATGCGTTCTACAAAAGGGGTGAAACACTCCTAATTGTATCCATCTAGCATACAATTCCCCCGAGGGCTGCTCTGCAAAACCTCCAATATCTGAACCCGTAAAACCCATTCCTGAAATGGACATGCGCTGTACTTGAATATTTGCAATCCATAAATGCTCCCATGTAGCTACATTGTCACCTGTCCATGAAGAAGTGTAACGTTGCGCACCAGCATAAGCTGATCGTGTAATAACAAATGGCCTCTTAGGGTAGGCAAAACGTTTTACACCATGATAGGTAGCTCTAGCCATTTGGGTACCATAAATATTGTGTGCTTTTCTGTGGCTACATGGATTTCCATCGTAATGATGACGCACGTCCATAGGAAATGTTTTATTAGGAACCTCCATAACGGCAGGCTCGTTCATATCATTCCAAACTCCTTTTACACCAATATCCGATATTAATTCTTTAAATAAACCAGCCCACCATTCTCTAACTATGGGGTTTGTGAAATCAGGAAAATTACATTCTCCTGGCCAGACTTTCCCTTTCATGTAAGGACCATCGGCACGTTTACAAAAATAATCATTTGCCAATGCTTCTTTGTAAACCGAATATTCCTTGTCTATTTTTATCCCGGGATCAATAATTACTACTGTTTTAAAACCATCTTCGGCAAGTTCAGCTACCATTCTTTTAGGATCCGGGAAATAGTTTTTGTTCCATGTAAAACATCTAAAACCATCCATGTAATCAATATCAAGATACAAAGCATCACAAGGTATTTTTAACGCTCTAAACTTAGCAGCAACATCTTTTAAATTACTCTCTGGATAGTAACTCCACTTACACTGGTGGTATCCCAGCGCCCATAAAGGCGGTAATTCTGGCTTACCTGTTAAATCTGTGTAAGTTGTTACCACATCTTGCATTTGTGGACCGTAAATAAAATAATAATTCATTTCGCCACCTTCGGCCCAATAACTAGTAACGTTGCGGCGTTCATGGCAAAAATCAAAAAATGTTCTAAAAGTATTATCAAAGAAAATTCCGTATGATTTTTTGTTGTGTAAACCGATGTAAAATGGAACTACTTTATAAAGTGGTTCTTGATCTTTTTGAAATGCATATTGATCTGTTGCAAAATTTTCAATACGTTTTCCTTTAAGATTCATTTGAGTGGCTTTATCACCTAAACCGTAAAAACATTCCCCGTCTTTTGATGACTTACTCATTTTTACAATGTTCCCACCATATTCATAACTTTCTTCCCAGTGAAATCCTAGTTCATCCTCTAATATAATGGTATCTTCTAAGTCATAAATAGAAAGTCTCATGTCTAATTTTTGAATCCTGCACTTAACTTTGCTTGTTTTTATTTGGTAAAACATTTCGTGCTCACTTACCTCAAGAAAATTATACCCATGGGAATGGCTTTTATCTACCGCGTACGAAAAATCATTGCTAAAATAGCCTTTAGTAGTAAATCTAAAACGTATTAAACTATCTCTTAATACCGTTACTTTTAAAATAACACTGTTGTCTGTGTGAAAATAAACAGAATCAACATCATGTTCGAACGATACTATTTTTGTAGGATACAAATCTCCTTTATATTCTAGTTCTGTATTTGTAATCATGTGGTATGGTATTTATTTGGACTAGTTTTCAAAAATCAAACATACAAAAAATGAACGTAATCTATTTAAAACCTGCTGTTTATTAACGAAAACGTTATATATGATTCTTGACATGCACTAACCGTTTTTTTAAATAAAAATTAAAATTTGCATACATATATTTATACAATCTGGAAAGTAATTACACTCAATGGCGGCAGTGTTATGGCTACAGAATAATCTCTACTATCATAAGGAATACCTTGAATTAACATTCTGTTTAAGTTTTGAACACCGCTTCCTCCATAAATAGTCTCATCACTATTAAATATAGATTGTAAAGTACCCGATCTTGGAATCCCAATGGTATAGTTTTCTCTAACTACTGGCGTGAAATTACACACAATAACTAAATCATCTTCTTGATTATTTCCTTTTCTGATAAATGAAAAGACTGCATTTTGATGATCCGAATAATTAATCCATTCAAAACCATCAGGACTAAATTGTTTTTCATACAATGCAGGTTGCGATTTATACAATGCATTCAAATCTGTAATGATCTTTTTAATTCCTTTGTGAAAAGAAAATTCTAATAAATGCCAATCTAAGCTTTTTTCAAAATTCCATTCGCTACTTTGACCAAATTCACCGCCCATAAACAAGAGCTTGGTACCTGGATGCATGAACATATAGGCATATAAAAGTCTAAGATTTGCAAATTGTTGCCACTCATCACCTGGCATCCTTCCTAAAATAGATTTCTTACCATAAACCACTTCATCATGTGATAGTGGTAATATAAAATTTTCTGTAAAGGCATATGTCATAGAGAATGTTAACTCATTTTGATGGTATTTTCTATAAATTGTATCTTTTTTAAAATAATCCAAGGTATCATGCATCCAACCCATCATCCATTTCATCCCAAAACCTAAACCACCTATAGAGGTAGGTCTTGAAACCATTGGGAACGATGTACTTTCCTCTGCAATGGTTTGAACACCTTCGTAATTAAGATAAACTGCTTGATTAAACTCTTTAAGAAAACTAATTGTATCCAAATTTTCTCGCCCTCCGTAAATGTTGGGCTCCCACTCTCCTTCTTTTCGTGAATAATCTAAATATAACATAGACGCCACTGCATCTACACGCAATCCATCTGCATGGTAATGCTGTAACCAAAACAAGGCATTACTGATCAAAAAAGAACGAACTTCATTGCGTCCGTAATTAAACACCAAACTTTTCCAATCTGGATGATAGCCTTTTCTTCGATCTGGATGTTCAAAAAGATTAGAACCATCAAAAAATCCTAAACCATGTGCATCATCTGGAAAATGAGATGGCACCCAATCCAGAATCACTCCTATTCCCTCTTGATGTAATTTATCTATCAAATACATTAGATCTTGAGGATTTCCAAATCTAGATGTTGGAGCAAAATATCCTACTAACTGATATCCCCAAGATGGATCGTAAGGATATTCCATTATAGGCATAAATTCTACATGAGTAAAACCGGTTTCTTTGAGATATTGAACTAAATCAAGTGCTAATTCTTGATAAGAAAGAAAACTATTATCCTCAACGTGACGTTTCCAAGACCCTAAATGCATCTCATAAACAGAAAAAGGTTTGTTTAAACTATTTCTTTCTTTTCTATTTTGCATCCATTTTGCATCGTCCCATTCGTATTCAAGATCCCATACTACAGAGGCTGTTTTTGGCGGTTGCTCACAAAAAAAAGCAAAAGGATCTGCTTTCTCAGAAACAATCCCATCAATACTAGATTGAATTTTGTACTTGTAAATGGCTCCTTTTTCAATATTAGGAATAAATCCTTCCCAAATTCCTGATGAATCCCATCTTACGTTCAACAAATGTTCATTTTGTTGCCAAAAATTAAAATCCCCTACAACAGATACTGAATGAGCCGATGGTGCCCAAACTGCAAAGTACACTCCTTGCACTCCGTTCACAGACAAAATGTGTGCACCAAGTTTTTCATAAAGCCTAAAATGCTTGCCCGCTTTGAACAAGTCAATATCAAAATCAGTAAAAAGGGAGTGTGTGATAACAGTATTCATATAGGATTTGTGCACATTTAAATGATGTACTTTTTAAATTATTTAATACTAAAATTATCTGGTAATACGGCTCCTTTTTTTATTACGACAATACCATCTTTAATGGCATATAAATCTGCAGAAAAATCAGCTAGATGACTTCCTCCGTTTATATGAACATCATTCCCTATTCGGCAATTTTTATCTACTATTGCATTATTGATGTAGCAACGCTCACCAATTCCTACTAATAGTTTTCCATTGGTAATGTCATGATCCATCTCATCAATATTTTGATAAAAATCATTTCCCATAATGTAACAATTCTGAATAACTGTTCCAGTTCCTATTCTTGAACGAATTCCTATCACAGAATTGTTTATTTCTTTGGCATTCAAAATACAACCTTCAGATATCAAAGAACGTTCAACCATGGTCTTTTGAAATTTAGAAGGAGGCAAAAGTCTCGGTCTTGTAAAAATCTTATTGGTATCATCAAATAGATTAAACTTTGGTAAGTCTTCTGTTAGACCAATGTTAGCTTCAAAGAAAGAATCAATATTTCCAATATCGGTCCAATATCCTTCATATTGATAACTTAGTATTTTTTTATGCCCCACTGCCTGTGGAATAATTTCTTTACCAAAATCCTTTGTTTCTTTATTAGACATGATGTCTACTAACAAATCTTTGTTAAAGATATAAATACCCATTGAGGCTAGGTAATGCTTACCCTCCTGTTTCATTTGGTCACTTACATCTGATTCCCAATCTGGGAGCAATTCTTTGGCAGGTTTTTCAATAAAAGATTCAATACAACTTTCAGAATTAGTTTTAAGGATACCAAATTCGGGTGCATCTTTTGCATTAACTGGTAAAGTTGCAATGGTAATATCGGCTTGTCGTTTGATATGTTCTTCAACCATCTCATTAAAGTCCATTTGATACAATTGATCTCCAGAAAGGATTAATGCATAATCAAACTCATGATTTAAAAAATGGGGCATACATTGTCTTACAGCATCTGCAGTGCCTTGAAACCAAGTTGGGTTATCTGGAGTTTGCTCCGCAGCCAATATGTCAACAAAAGAATGACTAAAAATGCTAAAGTTATAGGTGTTTTTTATGTGAGCATTTAAGGACGCCGAATTGAATTGAGTCAATACAAATATTCTATAAATATCTGAATTCATACAATTTGAAATAGGAATATCTACCAATCTATACTTCCCTCCAATAGGTACAGCAGGTTTAGATCTCGACTCTGTTAAAGGATATAATCTGGAACCTTGTCCACCACCTAAAATAATTGCAATAACATTTTTCTTTTTAGCGTTCATTTTTTGTCAATTATAGCATTGTACATTTCTAAATATTCTTGACAGACACGTTCCCACGAATTGTCTGTTTTCATTCCTCTCTCAATAACTTCGTTAATTGCTTCTTTGTCTTGAAAAAGCTGTTTTGCACGCCGTATTGAATAACAAATATCCACAACAGATGCCTGGTCATGACAAATACCGTTTCCATCATCACCAAAATCAATTACAGTATCTCTTAATCCTCCTGTTCTACGCACTATAGGAATTGTCCCGTAACGCATAGCATACATTTGATTCAGTCCACATGGCTCCACTCTTGATGGCATTAACATAAAATCAGAACCTGCATAAACTAAATGCGCTAAAGCTTCATTGTAACCAATACTGGCATTAAAATTACCTTTAAATTCAGGTATAAGATTTTTTAATTTATCCTCAATGGTTGCATTTCCAGACCCTAAAACAAAAATGTTGATTTCATTGGCATGTTCTTTCAAGGCAAAGAATGCTGCGTCTGGTAGTAAATCACCTCCTTTTTCATCAAATAATCTTCCTATAAAACTAAAAAGTGGTTTTGTTGCATCTAGATTAAAAAGTGAACAAAGCTTTTCTTTATTGGCCTTTTTTCCAGTTTCAAAGTCAGCTATTGTGTAATTCCTTTCTATCATTTCATCCGTCAGAGGATTCCAAATTTCTACATCTATTCCGTTCAAAATTCCTTTGGACTTGTACCGTACATTTTGAAACAGCGATTCTAATCCATTAGCAAAACCATTTATTTCGTCTAAATAGCTAGGTGAAACAGTTGTAACTCCACCTGCACATTTTACGGCTACAGCCAATGAATTAATGCAATGATCCCATTCCAAAACATTCTTATGAATTAAATCAAACTCTGGAATGTAATTCATTTTTTCAAACCCAAATTGTCCTTGGTACAAACCATTATGGATTGTAATCACGGAAGGAACTGCTCGGATTTTTTCATATTTAAAGCTGTACAACATCATAAACGGAATTAAACCTGTATGATGGTCATGGCAATTGATAATATCTGGAATTGTATCTCTATTTGAAATAAAATCTAAAGCAGCGATCTGAAATGCTAAAAAACGTTCAATATCATCTTGAAAACCATAGACTTGCTTCCTATCAAATAATTCTTGAATGGCTATCAAATACAACTCAAATCCTAATTTATTGGTTGCTTCTTTGTGAACTGTAAATGAAAAATTAAACGTCCCTAAAGGCACATTACCATGAAAAACAGTTTCAAATGCATTTTCATTCATGAAAACCACATCATATTCTGGGATTATAACCCGTACTTCATGTCCTGCTTGTGCTTGATACTTAGGAAGGGCGCCTACAACATCTGCAAGACCACCAACTTTTGCAACGGGAAAACATTCAGCACTAATATGAAATAACTCCATGAATTTAATT
>NZ_MTCA01000087.1:0-12054 GCF_002150205.1 Flavobacterium sp. FPG59
ATCATAACCTTTTTTTTTGAATATAAAAATTTTGACAATGAAGGTAACTGGATAAAACAAATAGAATTCAGAGAAGGAAAAGCGAGATTTATTTCAGAAAGAAAAATAGAATACTACAAAAAAAATTAGGCTAGAAGCTAGAGTTACATTGCGAGCGTTCTTCGAATAATGAAACACTCGCTGAACGGAACCAGTCACTCGCAGAAACGATAGAGTTATTATAAACTTTAGATAAACATTGTTAAAGGTAAATAATGGTATTCCTTTACAAACACTAAAAAAAGAGTAGCACAATTATTAGAAGTTAAGTATACTTTTAATAATTGTGCTACTCTTTTTTTAGTGTAAGCTAGGTAATTTTGCTAAGTGTCAATATTCATCATTCTCAAAATGATAGCCGTTAGCAGCAATTTCCGTTAAAATTCCAGCTCTTTTTGCTTGCACAAATCTCCAGTCGGCTAGTTCAAGTTGTGTCAATCCTACCTTTATTTTGATGGTCTTTAATAAAAGTACCTAAATCAAAATCATTCATTTTCTAATGTTTTAATGATTAAACACGTATTTCATAGACACCTACAGCGTATATCATCAAAAACCTTATTATTTTACTGTTATAGCGGTAAAATAATAATTAGAACGTAACATAGCATATAATTATAGAAACAAAAAGAACTTATTACTGTTAAGGCAGTAAAAATTGATTGAAAAAGAAATTTATACCCAATTCATGCTTTGCATCTCGTTTCGCTGTTCGCAATTCCAACTAATAGTTCTAAATTTTCAAGTGCGGTGAAAAAACAGTTTAATCACCGCATTTTTTGCAGAGAATAATCGCTATATTTACCGCATCAAAGAAAAAAAATGGCAATCTACATACACCAGCTTAAAAATTGGCCACATTTACAGTGGAATGAGCAAGAATTTATTTCGTTATTAAGCGAAGTACGTCACTTGCAGGGTAAACTTATGGGCAAAGTAGAAATGTTAGGTTTCGAATTAAAAGATGAAGCTAATTTAGAAAACTTGATTCAGGACGTATTGCAAACTTCTGCCATAGAAGGAGAAATATTAAACCCAGAACTCGTTCGCTCCTCCATTGCTACAAGATTAGGATTGGAATATTTTGGTTTAGAACAGTCTGATAGGCACGTTGAAGGAATTGTAGAATTAATGTTGGATGCCACTCAAAACGATAATAAAATAGTTTCGGAGGAACGCTTGTTTGGTTGGCATGCCGCCTTGTTTCCAACAGGAAGAAGCGGCATGTATAAAATTGAAGTTGCTAACTGGCGTTTAGGTCCCATGCAAGTAGTTTCAGGAGGTATGGGCAGAGAAAAAATTCATTACGAAGCTCCAAAAGCCGAGAATGTCAAATACGAAATGAAACAATTTATAGATTGGTATAATAACGAACAAAATCTGGAACCCCTACTCAAAGCAGCTGTAGCACATCTATGGTTTATAACAGTACATCCCTTTGACGATGGAAATGGAAGGATTGCAAGGGCAATTACGGATATGCAACTTTCTAAAGCGGATGGTGTGAACCAAAGGTTTTACAGTATGTCAACTGAGATAAATCGACAAAAGAAAAACTACTATACAATATTAGAGCAAACTCAAAAAGGAGACTTAAATATAACAGCGTGGATTATTTGGTTTTTAGAATGCTTAAAAAACACTATGCTGTCTTCGAGTATAATAGTGGACAAGGTGGTTAAAAAACATCAGTTTTGGGCTAAAAATTCAGGTTTGATAAATAATGAACGTCAGTACAAAATACTTGCAAAACTAATGGATCATTTTGAAGGCAACTTAACTACAAGTAAATGGGCTAAAATGGCAAAAACGTCTCCAGATACTGCATTAAGAGATATTACTGACTTAGTAAGCAAAGGAATCCTAATTAAAGCTAATTCAGGAGGAAGAAGTACCCATTATATACTAAAAGACCTTACTTAGCTTACAAATGAGCCGATTAAATTACTTAATCAGCTCATTTTTCATAAATAAGATTATAAAACTTTTCAGTCTTTTCAAATCACGAACAAAACAACAATCAAGGCTCCACCACTGTTGTAATTATGCACCCCTCTAAAGCTTTACAAATACTGATAAATTAGATATTGTATTGGGAAGTAATTTTCACCAGCACTTTCCTCCAAATATTCTGGCTGCCTATTCCTGCTATTCACTACAAGTCCGCGGGAATCGCCTTAAAAACATAAACCCAAAACGAGCTTCCGTTGGTCGCTGTTTTGGGTTTTGTTTTTATTGGGCTCCTACCCTTGCGGGCTTTTCGTTGCTATCAGGGGCAGAATGACGAACTACTGTAGAAAACTATCAGATATTCGTTTCTTATCTCATTTTTAAACTACAAATTAGCATTCCTTTATTTTATTAGAATTAAAAAATTTATTCTGTTTTTTAAAAATCAAGTATTTATACGCAAGGATAAGCTTGCTAAAAATACTTACTTTGGTATACAAAAAACTAAACAATCACTTTATGACTAAAAAAGCAAACAAACCAGAAAAACCAAGCACTACAAGCACAGCTGAAAAAAAATCAGCTTTATTAAAAACAAAACCTACAGCAAATAATGTTGCCTGTTGGGATAGTGATGGCAACATAAATGTAGTGACGCAACGACTCGAGGAAATGTTTGTCGAACTTGGACAAAAAACCCGTATCGAAAGCGGACAGCAGCCAGCTGAACGTCCCGTTTTTCGCAAACAACACGGCATTGGTTACGGAACTTTTACAATAAATAAAGATATTGATCCAAAATATAAAATCGGTATTTTTGCAGGTAGCTCTTATGAATGTGCTGTTCGTTTCTCTAGCGACACCAGCCCTTCTTCACCAGACTTGCATTCTACCTTAGGTATTGGCTTAAAACTTTTTGGTGTTGATGGTCCTAAACTTTTGGGAACAGGAACTAACGCTGATTTCATTTTTCAAAACATAGATCGTTTTTTTGCTCGTGATGCACAACAAATGTGCAGTTTTACTACCGCTGGAGTTATCGATAAAGATTACGATTCGTACATCAATAAACATCCAAAACTGGCGTCCATTCTTAACGCCATGAACAAAGAAGAAGCTAGTTGTTTGAGTGCGACATATTGGGCAATTCTTCCTTTTAAGTTAGGGGAACAACAAATTGTAAAATACCGCCTAGTTCCCGAAGATACGTACCACGGAGCACCTTTTGACGATAATAATTATTTAGCACTCGACTTACAACAACGCCTTCGAACTAAATCAGCAAAATTTCGTTTTGAAATTCAGTTACGCACAAACGATAAAACCATGCCTCTAGACGATGCGCAAGCCGTTTGGAGCACTGAAGAAAGTCCGTACATAGCTATTGCAGAATTGTATTTCCCTGAACAGGACATTTGTGCAATTGGTCAACCTGAATTTGGCACAAATCTTTCGTTTAATATTTTCCGTACACTAAAAGAGCACGAACCACTGGGTTCTATTGCAGCGGTTCGAAAAGTAGTTTATGCCGCTAGTTCAGAGGTTCGTCATCAAGCAAACGGACAATCGACTCAAGAACCAGAAAAAGTGAACCGCCCTTTCAAAGGCAATGTGGACGAAAATAGTGATTGCATTGTCAAAGCTGGAATCTATCCGCCTATAGGTGTAACGCGTGTAGGAAATAGTGAAAACGAGTACTTTATCGGCCCGTTAGTTTCTGAGCCTGTACCAATGTCAAGCGATAATGCGTACCGCGATGCTACTGGCGCCCTAAAACGACAAGCCGCACAATTTAGAATATACGGTTTCAATGCAGCAGGAAAAGCCATCAAGGAGTTAACCGCTGAGAATTCTAAAATTGTTTGGCATTCTCATTTAGCCAATCAAAAGGCTTCTTGGTACCAATTTCAAATTGCGCTAGACATTCCAGATGCTGCTGATGCGCCACCTTCATTACTTCGAAATATTGATGTAAAAGATAGAAACTCACTCATTATTGATGGTGGTTTACAAACAATAAACAAACCAAATGTAACCTCAGGACATCAGTTTGTAGGTAAATTTCAAGAAAAACCAGTATATCTTGGCGAAATGCGCACTGATGAAAAAGGACGCTTACTTATGCTAGGTGGGCATGGAGTTTCTGAAAATTTAAAAGGAGATATTGCCATAACTTTTGCCAATAACGAAGGTTGGTATGATGATATTTCAGACGGACCCGTTACTGCCGAAGTAGAATATAATGGTGTGGCACTTAAAGTAGATCCAGCTTGGGTTGTTTGTGCGCCGCCTGATTATGCTCCTATGCAAAAATCAGTAAGAACCATGTGGGATTTAATGCGCGATGTAGCGGTAAGTTCAGGTATGATGCCACGCCCAGTTCGACCATCATTTACTAAGGACATCTTGCCCATTTTTGAACGAATGACAAATTTACAATGGGTCAACGCAGCCTTTGCAGCAGCTTTTGGTTGGGGCGGACAATTTGACTACACCACCTCTAAATGGAAAGTAAGATTAAACGATCCTTCTTCAGCCAATATCGAAATGCGACGTACGATTTCAAATAGTTTTAGAAGATACGGCACCTCAGGAGCAGAAGCACCTCAATTATGGCCTTGGCTTTATGGTGATGCCATTAGTATTCCATCTGTAGGTTCTATGAGACAAAACTCTGTTTTATCAGATTTACAATTGTCTTTTATAGACCAATGGGTCAAAGGAGATTTTGATGCTGATTACATAGACATGACGGGTTGTCCGCATGTACCTGAACCTATAACTTTAGATAAATTACCCGTTGCCGAACAGCCAGATATGATGACTAAAGCCGCAATGGAATTTTGTTTGGCAGATGCTTTTCATCCTGGATGCGAAATGACATGGCCTATGCGAACTGCTGGTATGTACTCCGCACCATTTAGATTACTTCATGCTCCAAAAACGCCTCTAGTTGACAGCAGTTATTATGGTCCTATGATGAATAGCGATGTATTTACTATAGCCAAAGGACCTTTATTAGGTGGGCAAGTTGCTGGTGGAATTAGTCGCTGGATGGCTATCCCTTGGCAAACAGACACTGCTAGTTGTAGAGATGGATACACCTCATCGTACGACCCTTATGTTCCTACGTTTTGGCCGGCTCGTGTACCCAATAATATTTTAGACGAAGAGCGTTACAATGAAGTAATAAATGACAACAATGCCGAAGAAACACGCAAGCAGGCCTTTGCTTTCCGTAAAATGTGGTTAGACGATTTACCGCTTGACGGCCAGGATCCAACCTACACGAATCAAATTAATAGTATGGTAAAATACTTTGACAAACTGGCGATTGTACAACCTAGAAAAGGAGTACCAAACAATGAGAATTTCCCTCCTGAAATGCAAGTAGGAATTACACCATCTCCAGCACAAGAAGCCACTTTACTTAAAGAAGCCATCAAGGATTTAGAAACTATCTTAAAAAACAAAAAGTCACTGAGTAAAGGTGTTCAAGATACACTTAAGGCCGCAGCAACAGAATTATCACATAAAGAATTGTTTACAGAACAAGACGTATTATCTAATGCTAAAGATCAATTGATTGCTTTAGTTGAAAACGAGTTGTCTAATGATTTTGCCGCTACGCCAAGTGTACAAAAATTGCTAAATTTACTGAATTCAAAAGCTTCTGCATTAACTAAAGCCAAGCATCCTAGTAACAATAAAATAAGCTTAGCAGGCACAGACAAAGGGAACCGTTTCAGACGTTATTCACCAAAATAATTATATAAAGGCATTTTACCAATGAATAAAAAATTGGCTACAAAAGTAGATATTGCTATTATAGGCGGTGGCATTGCAGGTTGTACTGCAGCCATCGCTTTATCTAAAAAGTATACAGTTGCTTTAATTGATAAAACAGCACAACCTGTTGATCGTATTGGCGAATGTTTGCCACCTGCTGCAAGACGCATTTTAAAGCAGCTGGATTTATTAGAAGGTTTAGAAAACAAAGGCTATCCTACTAACCAACAAATACAACAGCAAAACACAGGAACGCAATCGTATTGGGGTAGTGACACGAGCACAATTGTAGATCATTTGCGCAATCCAGATGGTTTTGGCTGGCAATTGAACCGAACAGAATTTGAAGTCTATTTACGATCCAATTCTGAGCAACGTGGTGTGAACTGTCTTTTTGGATATAAACTTCAAACTGCTACTTATGATAATGATCTGTGGACTATTGACATCAAAACCTACGAAACGACTCCAGAACCTATTGAATCATCCATAACTGCAAAATTTGTTATAGACGCTAGTGGTAGACAATCCCATTTTGCTCGAACGTTAGGTATCAAACGCGACATCATTGACAAACTTGTAGCTACTTGGGCCATAGTAGAGAATCACGAAACGATTACAATGAGCACTATTTCATCTTGTGAAGAAGGCTGGTGGTACAGTGCACCCCTGCCCAATAATAAAAGAGTTATTGCATTTCAAACCGATGCTGATTTAATAGAACGAACTCAAATAAAAAGTGCCGATTCCTTTTTACAATTGGCAACAGCCAATAAACAGATGGCTAGTATTCTTTCAAAAAATAAGCAACCCATACAATTTCATGGTACGGTGGCTGCTAATTCTAGTAAGCTTCATGAAGTAGCAGGAAAGCAATGGGCAGCACTTGGCGATGCTGCAGTAAGTTTTGATCCACTTTCTTCCCAAGGCATGTTTAACGCCATGGCAAGTGCGCTACAGCTTACAGATCTCCTGCAGAACTATCAAATAATTGAAGAGACAAACAAGGCTCAAGAGGCAGTATTTCAAGAGATATACACGCAACAAATGAATCAAATTTGGGATTATTACCTCAAACATAAGTCTTATTTTTATGGACAAGAACAACGCTGGCCTCAGTCTGAATTCTGGAAGAGAAGACAATTAGCATCATCAAATATTTAAAAACTTTGAGTGAAAGTAAATCGTTAAATCTATTCACAAAAAAAACGGAACTAAAATAGTTCCGTATTTTATTTAAAGTATAGGCCTTTTTATTCCAATATAAAATTTACCGTAACATTAGCTGTAATATTTATTTCTCCTATTGCTAAAGTTTCTCTAGGTTCTGATGCATCCATGCGCTCCATGCTTTTCATTGAAGCATACATAGGCTGTGGATAATAAGTTTGAGAATTATCTGAAATTACGAGTGCCTTCCCTACTTTTTGTCCTAAAACCGATACATAATCTTCTGCTTTTAATTTGGCGTCTTTCATAGCAAGCTTTCTTGCTTCTGATTGATATTGCGCTAGCTTTGAGGATTGAAATACTACGGCATCTATTCTATTAATTCCTTGTTCTACTAAACCTTCCATCAATTCATCATACTTTGATAAATCTCTTATAACAATTTCAATGGTTTGAACTGCATTGTAACTGTGTTTCTTTTTTTCATAATCATACTGCGGATTCAAAGCTACGCGTTGCGTTTTGAAATCCCCTGCCGGTATGTTCATTTTTTTTATAAACTTGATTACAGCATCAATTTTTTCATCATTTCCTTTTTTAACATCCTTAGCTACATTCCCTTTGGTTTCAACCGAAACATTAATAGTGGCTTGGTCTGGGATAACTTTTACTTTTCCTTCTCCATTTACATTAATTTGAGGCGTAGGTTTTACATCTTGACCATAAGACAATGAGATAAAAAATATACTGAATACTGCTATTGCTTTTTTCATTTTTAACAATTTAAAGGTTATTACAATTACTTTCCAAAAGTTATGCCATTATAGCTTACCTAGCTTTACCATTATAAAAAGAATTACAATAGGAATGGCTAAAACAATAACCATCATTGTATTATCTACAAACATTGTAGGTTGTTTTATTAAAGTAATTAGATAACCGCCTACAGCTCCACCAAAATGTGCCGTATGGCCAATGTTGTCATTCTTAGCACGCATACCATAAATAGAGTACAATAAATACAAGATCCCAAAAATATAGGCTGGCATTGGTATTATAAAAAATATTCCTAACATCATATCGGGTTGCAATAATATAGCTGAATACAATACTCCTGTAACAGCTCCAGAGGCGCCTACTGCTCTATACCCATAATCATTGTTATGAAAAACCATAGTAAGCAAACTCCCAAAAATAAGGCTGCCAAAATAGATCAATAAAAATGAAAAATTACCCAGTTGCCCTAATACTACTGGAGCAAACATCCAAAGGGTAAACATATTAAAAAACAAATGAACCATATCTGCATGTAAAAAACCAGAGGTAATCATTCGGATTTGTTCTCCAGCTTTGATACTTCCTACATGAAATTCATATTTTCTAAAAAAAGACAAGTCGTTAAATCCTTTGTAACTAAACAATACATTAACAATTATTAATGCTAATAAAACAGTATTCATATTCCGTATTTTTTGTGATGGGTAAAGATAGTAATTCTCAAATACTCATTCACGAGCAAGGGAAATTATATCTTCAATCAAAATTAAGTTATATTTGTAAAAAAAAATCTGCATGCAGTTACTTGTTTTTATATTAGCGTACCCTTTTCTTTGGTTCATCTCTATTTTACCTTTTCCTATGTTGTATGGCATATCGAATGGGGTTTATTTCTTAATGTATTATGTCATTGGTTATCGTAAAAAAGTAGTTCGTGCTAATATTGCATTGGCTTTGCCGCATCTTAACCAACAAGAACGTTTGCTTATTGAAAAGAAATCATACCATCATTTATGTGATATGTTTCTTGAAATGACCAAAACACTTACAATTTCTTCTGAAGAAATGAACCGAAGATTTGTAATCACAAACGTAGAACTCATTCAAGAATATGAAAAAAAAGGCAAAAGTATTATGCTTATAGCTTCACATTATGCAAGTTGGGAATGGTTAATCACGCTTAATCAAAAAATAAGTATTCAAGGAGTTGGTGTATATAAAAAACTAGGAAATATTTATTTTGACAAATTGGTTCGAGATATTCGATCTAAGTACAATACTCAATTAGTACAAACCAACAAAACGATTCCGTTAATATCAGAGAATTACACCAATAATATTCAATGTGTATATGCACTTGCCAGTGATCAATCACCAAAAGCAGATCGAATATTTCACTGGGAATCCTTTATGGGTGTTGAAGTTCCTGTACATACTGGTCCTGAAATGCTATCAAAAAAATATGATATGACAGTTGTATTTGCAAAGGTTAAAAAAATCAAACGTGGTTATTATGAACTCACTATCATTCCTATTGCAGAAAATGCAAAAGAGCTACCTGATTTTGAAATCACACACCGTTACATCAAAGAAGTTGAAAAACAAATAATTGAAGCACCTGAATACTATTTCTGGACTCATAAACGATGGAAACATAGAAGATAATTCTAACAGTCTCCGTTTTCAGTCTTCAGTATTGAGTCTTATTTCTGTTTTAACCTTTTTTTACAAATAGCAATTTTGTAATTTATTAAGAGAACCAACTTGTCACAAGATTATCCTCTAGTGGCTGAGCTTCTTTATGAACAAACTCATTGCTAATTGGGTTGTAATCATAATCTAATGCCCATGTTGCATGATTTTCGGCTAACGCTTTGATTCCGTTACACACGTATTCAATTTCAGCTGTGGTAGTAGTAGGATGCACAGACATCCTGATCCAACCTGGCTTTCTAATTAAATCTCCAAGAGAAATTTCGTCTATCAATTTATTTGAAGTCTCTTGGTCAACATGCAGTAAAAAATGCCCGTATGTTCCGGCACAACTGCACCCTCCACGCGTTTGTATCCCAAATTTATCGTTCAATAATTTTACACCCAAATTAAAATGCAGGTCTTCTATAAAAAAAGAAATAACACCCAGTCTATCTTGATGTTGAGCTGCTAAAATTTTAATATTTGGAATTAATCCTAATGATGAAAAAATATATTCTACGATTTCGTGTTCTCGTTTTAAGATTTGATCTACGCCCATTTGTTCTTTGAGCTGTATGGCTAATGCTGTTTTTATAACTTGTAAAAAACCTGGAGTTCCCCCATCTTCTCGATCCTCAATATTATCAATGTATTTGTGTTCTCCCCATGGATTTGTCCAGCTTACAGTTCCTCCTCCTGGATTATCTGGTACAACATTTTGATATAATTTTTTATTAAAAACAAGGATACCACAAGTCCCAGGACCTCCTAAAAACTTATGCGGAGAAAAGAAAATAGCATCTAAATAAGACTCTTGATCTTCAGGGTGCATATCTATCTTTACGTAAGGACCTGAGCAAGCAAAATCAACAAAACAAAGTCCGTTATGTTGATGCATTAATTTTGCCACTTCATGATAAGGCGTTTTGATACCCGTAACATTAGAGCATGAAGTGATGGATGCAATTTTAAAAGGTCTTTCTTTATATTTATCTAGTAAAATCAATAAGTTTTCTATGCTAAACAAACCATCTTCAGTGGCTGGAATTACCTCAACATCAGCAATTGTTTCTAGCCAAGACGTTTGGTTTGAATGATGTTCCATGTGCGAAATAAAAACAATCGGCTTTTTTTCGGCAGGAATCGTGATAAAATTCTTTAGATTTTCAGGAACTTTTAAGCCCAATATTCTTTGAAATTTGTTCACTACACCTGTCATTCCGGTTCCATCTGTTATGAGAACATCATCTCCACTTGCATTCACATGGTGTTTGATAATATGTCTGGCTTTGTGATACGCCTTTGTCATGGCAGTCCCAGAAATGGTGGTCTCAGTATGTGTATTTGCAACAAAAGGACCAAACTCATTCATTAACTTTTCTTCAATTGGTCGATACAATCGCCCGCTAGCAGTCCAGTCTGTATAGATGATTTTTTGCTTTCCGTAAGGAGATTCAAATTCTTGGTTTAACCCAATAATGTGCTCTCTAAATTGTTCAAAATAAAGCTCTAACTCTGTTTTTGTAGCTACTGCATTCATGACCTTCTTAATTTACATCAAAGATAAAGGTTTTATTGTAATTTCTCCAAATTGAAATTTATAGTAATCCTTAAATATCCTTGATTTGAACGCTCTATTTTTTAAATAGTACAGAAAAAAAATATCATTTGTAAAAATAAATTTAAAAATATCGAAATACTGTGCATTAAAAAACAGCTTTAAAAACTAAGAAAAAGTTTACTTAAAATAACGCTTTTAATTATCTTCCTCCATTCGCACGAAGGTCTGCAATACATTGAGCATCTAGCTGAGGTTCATTTCCAGATGTTCCCATACTACCTAATGCAGCACTCAAATCAAATGTCCAATACATTAGGCACGATTTGTTATTACAATGTTTAGGATTATCAGTGTCTTCATGGTTGCTTTGCATGGCTGTACCAAAATTTGTTAGCCCTAAAACATGTCCAAATTCATGAGTAATTACTGTGGTTTCCAGTACGCTTCTGTTGGGTTCAAAAGCACTATCACTCAAACCATGGAGCGTTTGTTCATAAATAACAAATGAAGTATTGCGATAAGCAGTTCCTAGTACAAATGAATTTCCAACATCCTTATCTGATTTTCCATCTGCAAAAAAAGCCCAAACCGCAATTTGGTCTCCTGAATTGTATTTAATTCTATTAGCATCCTCAATAGCTACTATTTCCTCGTTTGAATATGGTGCTGTTCCTGGCGAAAGAATTCCACGTTTTATAACAGTAATACCCGCTGGCTTGAAAGTTCTAGCATTTAAAAAATTAACAAAGTTTGTTATGGCCGCAGTACTAGGTTCAAAACCATTTACGTAGACCACTTCAATCACCAAACTTTTAAATTTCCTATCTGATAATAAATCATTTGCAGAGCTACCGGTTTGCTGTTTGTTCAAATTTTTATCAACTGTAACAGCATCAGGACTAGAATTATTTTCATCACTTGAACAAGAAGCAACAAATAGAAATGAACACAAAACCAGAAGTGCGGAAATTTTTTTCATAAATATAAATTTTAAATCTTTTTTATTTCGTTTTACAATTCGTCTTTATTATACAACAGAAAAATCGAAAACCCTTTTCAAACTAAGTATCATC
>NZ_MTCA01000183.1:0-6258 GCF_002150205.1 Flavobacterium sp. FPG59
ATACTATAATCACTAAAATCCCAATCCCTTTTAACCCTACAAATCCAAAATTATTTACATTTAATTCGTTAAATGAAAAAATAAAAATAAATGTAAGTGATATAAAGGAGTTAACAATTACCGATTTATCCAATAATAGTCAATTGTTTATTGCAGAGGGAAAATTTTTAACTAAAATCATATTCAAAGGTAGTATTATTAAATGGTATCGCACATATGTAAGAAATGCTTATGATGGCTCAGTCATGGAAAATGACTATATGGTAAACGAAAACAATGAAAAATTTAAATTTGGTGTATTTAACAATAAAAGAGAAAAATTGAAAGAAATTACGTTTCTTCACTCTACTCCTGAACTAGTAAAATTAATTGAAAACATGAAAATGACCGATGAAAATATTTTGATGATTTTAAAAAAATATGAAGAATAAGTACTTGTATAAATAGCGGAGATTTCCTTATATATGCCGTTGCAAGAAAAGCAGCGACAACCACCAAAGATCTTAACGATGCTCCTGCATTTAAGGATTTATAGTAAACAGACTAGGATCGCTCATAGCCTGTTACTGTTAATAGACATCAAGAAAAAATAAAATCTTGGGCGTGCCCCTGCGTAAAAACTCCGGGTCAGGCTTTGCGCTGTATCTTCTATTCCGTAAACTCCATAAAAGGATGCCGCTTCCATCATTCACGCAAAACACATGATAAACGATACAAAAACAAAAACCTTGTAGCTCATTTTGTACTATTTGTTTGTATATTAGCAATGAAATAATGCGTTATAAAGCAACTACAAAGCACTATGTTTTGGGTGTATATGCGCAATAAAGTTGCGCATACTTAATAGTTGATAGTAATTATAAAAACGAAAAGATAAAATGGACGAAACGGATAAAAAGATACTCAAAAATACTGAAGAAATTTTTAATTGGACATATCCAGGAGCAACATTATATTACAGAGATTGCAATCTTAAAGAATCTGTAATAAAACTCTTTAAAGAGGAACAAATTCTAAGAAATGGTTATTTTCTTGATGTAAGTTCAAAAGCAGCAGGATTAGATAAAAATACTCGATTTATTATTGCTTCTTCAAAGGCAGCAAAATTATATCAAATTAATCCTGACGTTGAAAAATATGCACATTGCTGTATAAACGCAAATAGTTATTTTAAAGTAATGAATATTTACGTGGTAAATGGTAAAACCCAAATTTTTCTGTTACACATTCCAGCAAATGGTTTAGATTATTTTAGCAAAGTAGTTTCTAATTTTGACAGTCAATTCATTGCTAGAGCAAAGAAAAGTTTTGATGAAAAAATAGTTAAAGAGCCTTTGCCTGAACTTTTGGAAAAACAATGGGTTGATAGAACAAACTTCCCTGTAGGAATGGATGGATATAATATTTTTTATCCTCTTGATTCTATTACTCCAATTACTAAAGAAGGAGAGCCTTTGTATAGTGGGATTAGGAATCTTACAAACGACACAACTGACATAAATAAATCAAGAATAACAAAATTAGAAAGTCCAAAAGGTTTTTGGAAAAGACTATTTGGATAAAAATAACTAATGCCAACAGCAGTTATACAAAATGCAAGGATTTGGTGGAATTGCCGTTTCACATTGAACTTTTTGCTTAATTAGAAAATATGCAGTCACGTAGCCTTGAACTTCGTGTAGCTGCGTAACCTTGGGAGATATTTAAAACCACAGACAGAAAATGAAGACAATAAAAGATTTTATTTACTTTGATTATGATAAAGCAAAATCTCTACAAAGTCAACTAAGCGGAGGGCTATTGAGTGAAATAACAAGAGCATCGAAAATGAAAATGGAGGTGACTCTCAACTTGGTTTTGATATCAAAATTATTAGCGGTAAAACTGGAGTAAATGATAAAGAGAAAACTATAAAAACAGAAAAAGTAGAAATCTTTCATGAGTTGCTCAATGATATCGAAACAAAGTTATTTGAAAGTAATACATTAAAAGAACTAGATTCGGAATTCAATAGTACGTATAATGATTTTCTTGAAAAGGTCCCAAATTTCACTTACATTAAAGCAACAGGATGGTGTACATTTGAGGATTATCAAAGATTTACTAGCGTTCTTGATAATTTTAATGAAATCCAAAGACTTATATATGGTTCAGCACATCAGGCAAATTCAGAAATAATAAGTTTGAACAAAGAAATCGATGAAAAAAGGAAAGCTTTAAAAAGAGCTCACAATCAAAAAGAAGTAAATCAATTAAAAATTACTGAAAAAAAATTTGATGAACTTATTCAACAATTATCAGGTTCAAATCTTTTAGATGAAACATTTGTTGAAAGAATCAAAGTATTTTTATCTACATTAAATCCAAATCGTTTAAACTTCAAACTCATACCTTTTAATGATTTTCCCGAGTTTCAAATTGTTTCAAATTTAAAAAAGCAATTTTTAGTTAATGGAACTTTTGAAAATATTATATATACTTATGGAAGTCGACCAAATATTAAATTAACAATATTCGGTATAATAACTTCTTGCCCACAAGAGATTGATGGACGAACAAAACCAAGCGATGAATTCAAATTTTCCGATGAATCAGATTTATCTGTTGAAAAAATTTATGAAAAAGCATTTCAAGGTGTTTTCTCTGCTATAGAAGGGTTGGAAAAATTTTTCGAGGTATATTATCCGAAAGTATCAGTAAGTCCTATAGGAATCTACAGAGAAATCGAGATAAAGTAAACATCCCCAACAGCAACAACGGATTTAGACATTCGGCTTAATGGAAAGTTGGTTTTGTATTTGGTAATTTTGGTAATCCTAAAATAACGTTACTTTAGTCCCAAACTGCTTGTAGCGCAGCAGCTTTGGCGTTCAAGATAAAAAGACAGACACAATAAAGACACAAATTAACTTTATGAATATTGAGCTATTAAAATACCCTACAGGTAAGTTTGACAAACCAACATTAATTACGAATGACATTTTAAAAAAATGGATTTCTGATATTTCCACCTTTCCAGAGAGACTGTCAAGTGAAGTCATAAATTTAACTGACGAGCAACTTGACACTCCCTACAGACCTGATGGCTGGACAATTAGGCAAGTAATTCATCACTGTGCTGACAGTCATATGAACAGTTTAATTCGTTTAAAACTTGCATTGACAGAGGATAAACCAACAATAAAACCATATTATGAAGATCGTTGGGCAGAACTGTTTGATAGCAAAAAGATGCAAATAGAACCGTCATTAAAAATGATTGAAGGTATTCACGAAAGATGGACCGTTTTATTAAACAATTTAGCAGAAAGCGACTATTCAAAAATATTTATTCATCCCGAACACGGAAAAGAGTTTAGGATAGACGAGAATATTGGGGTTTATGCGTGGCATTGCAACCACCATCTTGCTCATATAACTGAAACAAAGGCACGAAACAATTGGAAATGAACATAAAAAACAGTGTACAGTAAGAAACCCGAAATGCTGTAGCTCGAGAACTTAATCCCTTATAGCCTCGCGAAGGGAAAAATAGAACTTAAAAGAAAATTAATAGTACCAAAATTGACAAATTCAAGCAACTTATTTTCTGAAATACAACTTTTAAATAATTCCATATTTAAAGTTTGCGGAATACAACTTGAAAACGTAGAGACGGAAAAAGAAAGTCAAGAGTATTTTGCTCATAATTTTGAATTGAACAAACATAAAGTAAAATTCAGAATGGCGAAAATCACGCCAACCAAAACTGGGCAATTTGTATCAATCTGGAAACGAAATCAAAAGGGTATAACAGAACCGCATCATGTTGACGATGAATTTGAATTTTACGTCATTGCTACGCGTCAAGCAGAAAGGTTTGGGGTTTTCATTTTCAACAAAACAGTTTTGAGCGAAAATAGAATTCTGACAAGCCCCAAAGGGAAAGGAAAACGTGGAATTAGAGTTTATCCAAATTGGAGCGTAACAGAAAATAAACAAGCACAAAAAACTCAAAATTGGCAAACAAAATATTTCGTAGAAATTGGAAACTGTAACGTAATTGACTTAAACAAGCTAAAAAAATTACTGAAAATAGAATTAGATAAAAACTAACTCAAAAAAAGCAACAACAAAGTAATGAAAGCCGTTTTGAATTTACCAAGAGGACATATTGACGTTTTAGTCAATACTATCAAGACGATAACGAACAAAATAAATTGACAATGGAAGAAAGACCAAAAATGAAATTAGAACTCACAACAGCCGACAAAACATTTGAAATTATGGGTTGGCTTTTGATTGTTGCTATTTGGGTTTTGACATTTACAAACTATTCAAACTTACCTGAAATTATCCCGACACATTATAATGCAGCAGGACAAGCTGACGGAGTTGGCGGAAAAGCAACTATTTTGACTTTACCCTTAGTTGCAACAATTTTATTCATTGGATTGACAATACTAAATAAGGTTCCACATGTATTTAATTATCCAATAGATATTACGCAAGAAAACGCTTTTAGGCAATATACCAATGCGACAAGATTTATAAGATATCTTAAACTTAGTATCGTTTTTGTTTTCGGACTTATTGCATTCAAGACAATTCAAAATGCAAATGGAGAAGCAGACGGACTTGGAGTATGGTTTTTACCACTAACAATGGGACTGATTTTTATTCCGTTGATTTATTTTGTTATGAAATCATTTAAATCAAAACAATGATGAAATGACAAATTATTAGATATAAACGCTTTACTGGATTTATAATCTATTACCCACAAGGATTAGTAACTTTGTTCAATTGTTCCCCCTTCCAATTAATGGATATCAAGCAGCATTTAATAGCACTAAATTTATTTTCTGGTTCAAAAGATGTGTTTTAAGGCTCTTTTTTTAATGTATATTTTGCGTCGCACTCCATAATTGATTTTACAGAAAGATTTATTTAGTAGTTTAAATCAACTATATTTACGCTGAAATTAAAATAAAACAGATGTTTTAATACAAGCTGACGGTGGCATAAATAAAACTAAAAAACACGACCTTAACATCAAAATAAAATTATGAAACAAAAATTACTTTTCTTATTACTACTAATAACTATTAATTTAAATGCTCAAGTAGTCGATGTATTAACTACTGGTTTGAATGATCCTGCAGGTCTCGCTATTTCTGGAAATACATTGTATATCGCAGAAGCTTTTGGAGCAAATAAAATTTCTAAAATAGATATTTCTTCTGCTTCGCCAACAAAAACAGACGTTGTTACAGGACTTTCGGATCCGGATGGTTTAGCAATTAGTGGGAATACATTATATATTGCAGAATATCAGGGTGATAAAATTTCAAAAATTGACATTTCCTCTGCAACACCAAGTGTAGAAACTGTTATTACAGGTGTATTAGAACCAACAGGAATTGTAATTGATGGCGACTATTTATATATTGCTGAATACAAAGGCAATAAGATTTCTAAATTAAATCTAACAACTTTAGTAAAGACAGATTTTTTAACCAATATCTTTGGACCAACTGGATTAGTTATTAATAATAATACACTTTATTTTTCTGATTTTGATACAAATGTTGTTTCAAAAGTTGACTTAACTGCAACTGTACCTGTAGTTACTCAAATGAGTACTGGATTTAATGAACCAGCATTTTTGAATTTAGTAGGTTCAGAATTATACATTGCTGATTATGGATCAGGAAAACTATATAAAATGAATATTGTAAATCAGGTAGTTATTGAAGTTTCAGCAAATTTAGGAGGAGTTTATGGTTTGGTAAACAATGGAACTCATCTTTTTCTATCTCAACGAGATACAAACAAGATATCAAAAATAGGTCTTCCTAACTTATCAACAACTAATTTTGAAATTGAAAATCAAGTTTCAATTTATCCAAATCCAACTTCAAACTATTTAACATTGAAAAATGTTTTGGAAAATAGTAAAATATTAATATCAGATATTAACGGCAGAATTATTAAACAATTTATATATCAGAAACCTACTATTGACTTACAAGGTTTAGAAAAAGGTGTTTACTTTTTGACAATAAACAGTGATAAAACGTTCAAATTTATAAAAAAATAAAACTGTACTTCTGCCAATAGTTACGTTTTCGTGGTATTTGCCATGGCGAACTGACAAAGTAATGAACCCCCTGCTAAATACTCCACGGCGTAAAACCTGGAACTACGGAGTTATCGTAAAGTTTTAAGAAAGAATATCAAGAGGATGTAGTGTCCTCTTTTTTTATGAATTAATTT
>NZ_MTCA01000036.1:0-23305 GCF_002150205.1 Flavobacterium sp. FPG59
GGTAATGGCTTTTAAAAAAAAATTCATTACCTCTCTATACTTTTAAAAAATACTTAAATCAAACGAGCTTTTCCGTTCCTAATTTTCTCAGTTCTCAGAAATATGGGGCACCTTATTATCTGACACACATCTATTGTAAAAAAGCTTATATATCAATGTTGCTTGAGTGCCTGTTAAACAACCATTTTCTTTCTCATACTTTTCAAGTTTATTTTGAGCTACCGTAGAGCAATCTGTAAACAATGTCTCTTCCTTGACCTCTTTAACCTCCTCAGTTTTCGCCATTGCAGCGCCACTAAATGCTACCACTGCTAGAGCGATAAATACTAATTTTTTCATTTTTTACAGTTTTTAAATTTATTAATAGTTTTTTTGGTTAACCAAGTCAAATATCAAAAAAAAAAAAAACTATTTAAAAGAATTTACTTTAAATTTTAACTATAATTTAACAAGTTTATACTTTTATAAAACTAATAACTAATACAAAATAAATACTTTACAACAAATGGCATGTTAAGACCAATTATACAAAATTAAAAACGCAACAATAGCAAAAACAACTAATTTGAAAGTGTTTTTTTATAGTTTATTTATCTCGGCTGGCAGTTTTTATTTATTTCACTTTTACGATTTTTAATATTGTAACGCCAATAAAAAGCACTACTGCTTGAGCAATTTTAAAATGATATTTTTGTCGTTCAGAATTAACAGCAAAACTATTTTTAAAACAAACCTATTTATTGATAAGCAAATCTTCAAATTCTTGTTCCGAAACTACTTTATACGCTTTACGCTTTGGCACTACGATCTTTTTATCCGGTTGTAAATTGATTGTTTTAACACCAAACAAAATATTTCTAACTTGCAATTCTAAGATTAAACCTGGCAATCCTCCATACCCATTTGGCCCATAAGATAGCGGAATTTTAGGACAATACCAAGCAACTATCGGGAATCGAAAAATACCGACGCTGTTAACCACTTTTTTTTCGGCAGTTGCTTTATAACATACAAATCCATTAATTTCTTTAGTTTCATTATCTAGATTCCATTCTATTTTTTTATCTTTTTTTACGAGATAATTTCCAGGATCTCCATTAATTTCAGAATAAGTATAAACATCATCCTGATATACAATTCCTTTGTAGCTAGAGAATATTTTAGCATAATCTACGCCATCGTCATCAAGTCCGAGTCCTTCTGTGAGTGAAAAGGAAGACTCATTAACATTAAATAGCAATTCAAAGTTCAAAAATGGTGCGTTCTTCATTGCCTTGACATAAGCCGCTTTCATTACGGTTGTTTTCTCTAAACCCTCGAACGTGGAAATATGAAGTCCGTATTCAATTTTACCGCTTTTTATTTGACTCCAACAACTTAGACTAACAAAAAAGAAAAAAAATTGTATTAATTTCATAATTTAAATGATAATTGTGAAGCTAGCCTAACTAATTTGGAGAGTATTTAGAAATACAATTCCCTAAGTGCTTATAAATAAATTTTCATGTCAGTTTTACAGACGTATTTGGTATCGATTCCAAAACATACCTCAAATTTACTTTATAAATTCTCTACTTGATTTGTTCAATTGCTTTATGTTTTTGACTTTAGAAAAGATATTTGTTAAAACCACTAGACACAAGGATACCTCTTTTTCAAAGCTTCTACAATACCCACTTTTGGTGATATTTCTCGATAGCACCAAATAAAAAATCCTGACAGCGAACCATCAGGATTTACTCCAATTACAAACTCTTCTTTTAAAACTTCAAGGTCAAACCCAGCAAGAAATTAGTCCCCGCTTGCGGATAGTAGTACGGATAGATATCGTACATGTAGCCATTTGAAACGTATTTTTTATCTAAAAAGTTGTTCACTAAGCCCGTTAAGACTATTTCGTTAAATATGGTTTTTGGTTTAAAAGTGTATGCAACGTTTAGATCATTGACAAAATAATCAGCTAATCGTGCTGCTGGCAACTCAATATTGTTCAAGTATTGCTCACCCACAAATTTTTGCAACCATGAAAGATGCAGGTTTTTAATAGGTGAATACACTATAATATTTCCTGCAATAATTGATGGAGAATAAGCAATATCTGTAGTTCCGTAGTTTTGCCCTTCAACAGCTAAGTCTCTGTTTTTATTGGCACTCAAGGTAAAATTAGGACGAATAATCCACTGATCGTTGAATGCAATTGTCGCATCCACTTCTAATCCCAATCGGTAACTTTTTTCACTGTTAGAACGAATTGGTGCGCCAACATCATCTAGGTTTCCGGTCAAAATTAATTGATCTTTATACGCCATATAATACACATTGGTATTAATTTGCATTTTCTCAGCAGTATACCTCCAACCCAATTCAAAGTCGTTTAATTTCTCTGGTCTTACATTTCCACCCTCGTAATCACTTCTGTTTGGTTCTCTGTTGGCTCTTGCATAGGATGCATATAAAGCATTGCTTGCATTTACAGTGTAAGTCAAACCTGCTTTTGGGTTAAAAAAGTTAAAAGTATCATTCACCGGTAGTGCTTGCACACCATCAGCTTTGTAATTTACAGATCGAAATTGAAGGTCTCCAAATAAACTCAATTGACTAGTAATTTGATAATTGGCTTTCGCAAAAATATTTCCATCGGTTTTAATGGCATCATCATCATAATACTTGTCGCCCAATTCAGTTTGCGATGCAAAACGAGCCCAAATTACTTTACCAAAATGATTGCCTTCGTACTTATTCCAACCACCGCCAAAAATAACATCTACTGAGTCGTCTTTGTAATTAGCTGAAAAAGTAGTTCCATAAAAATCATTATCCAACCATTTTTGACGCACTAAATCAGTTGCTGTCACTGTACCAAAAGGCTGTAATCCATATTCTGCAAAGTCAGCATCTTCTTTGTAATTTTCGTAATAGCCATTTCCTTTGGTGTAGTGCAAAGCAAAATTGGTACTCCAGTTGTTCGAAAATTTCTCGTTCCAATGCAACTGCGAATGATCTTGTTGGTAATTATCGGTTTCATTGTCATAAAAACGCATATTGCCTTGTTCATCTGTAAAAGCTCCTGCCGAGTTGAATCTGCGGTTAGTATTCAAGGTTTCGCCATCAATTCCGTTCCAAGACTGATATGTTTTTTCATTTCCTCCAAAAACCAAGGCTTTGATTAAGGTTGTTTTACCAACGTAAGTTCCTTGCAAGAAATACGATTTTAAATCTGAAGCGCCTCTGTCAATAAACCCATCCGAATTTAGAGCTGACAAACGGCCTGCAATTTCAAAATGATCGTTCATCAATCCGGTGCTGAATTTCACGGTATGTTTACGTGTATTGAAACTTCCAAACGAATTGGAAATTTCGCCAGTACTTTTATTGGCAAAATTATCGGTAAGCATATTGAGGCTTGCGCCAAAAGCACCCGCTCCATTGGTAGAGGTTCCTACTCCACGCTGCAATTGTAAACTTTCAACAGATGAAGCAAAATCAGGCATATTCACCCAATACGTACCATGACTTTCGGAGTCATTATAAGGAATTCCGTTGATGGTAACGTTTACACGTGTAGCATCACTACCACGCACTCGTATACCGGTGTAGCCTACGCCATTTCCTGCATCAGATGTAATGACAACAGATGGCAAATAGTTCATTAAAACAGGAATGTCTTGACCTAGATTTCTGAATTTGATATCCTTTTTCGTGAGATTGCTAAAACTAACTGGAGTTTTTGTAGTAACACGAACTGCAGATACTAAAACTGCATCAAGCTGGTTGACCTTCGTAGTATCTTTTACTTGTGCAAAAGTGGAAAAAGAAAAAAGAGAAAAGAAAATAGAAGATAGGCGAATCAAAGATAAGTTTGACGATTGCGCCTGCGCGCTTTTGCGGCTTGTAAAATAAAATAAAGTTCTCATCCGTAAATTGATTACGAATAAAAGGGGGAATTATTCTTTTTGTTTTTTAATTAATAAAATGATTTGTTTCTATGACGCAACGCAGCGTGTACTGCTTGTTTTGTCAATTTTTCCGTAAACAGCATTACCTGTTCCCGTTCTTTGGGTATGATCTCAGCTCGTTATTTAGAGCACCCCTTTGAGACAGCGCAAAACTACTTATAAATTGTGAATTACAAATTACGAATTGCAATAATTTTTAAAAATCAGGCTTTCGACGGTTTTTCTTTACTTCTGATAGGCTTTTTTTATCCTTAATGCGTTTTCTAATTACCGCTTTCGGAACCTTGGTTGGCTTACGTTCCTTTGGTACAACCAAAGCATTTTTGATCAACTCAAAAAATCGTTTGGTCACCAGCTCTTTGTTGCGGAGTTGACTGCGGTCTTCATCACAATTTAAATTTAAAATACCTTCGGTGGTTAAACGGCTGTGCAATTGTACCAAAGCTAATTCTTTTTCGTGCTCATCCAAACCCTGCGTGTTTTTCAAGTCAAAACTTAGTACCACTTTTGAAGATACCTTATTTACGTTTTGACCACCGGCGCCACTGCTCCGTACGGCCTTATATTGTAACTCTGATTGTAATTGCGTTTTATCCATTTGGGTAATTAAAAATAGCCTAATTATGTCCTTGGTGCAGCGATTTTAGTAAATCATTTACCGTTTTCACTGGATTAAACGTAAGCAATGGAACTTGAACAAAAACAGTAAACCAATTGGCCATGGCTCCATTCCATAAACCAGGTAATTCATAACCTTTTATAGGCAATCCAGCTGTGTTTTTCTCAACTATAAATCCACTTTTTTCATCAACAAAATCAGACAAATTAAATTTTTTATTTTTATAATCTTTTAATCCGCAAACCAAATCTACTGGATTAAAATGTGTTGCTGCCTGTAAAATTTCTCTTTGTTTTGTATCATCAAGATTCACTTGTGAGCTTTCTACAATTTGCAATGAAACAACACCATTGGCATGGCGTACCCAAAAAGGTCCTCCGCCAGGTTCGCCTTCATTTTTTACCATACCACACACCCTAATTGGTCGGTTTAAAATGGCTTGTAAGGTTGTAATTTTATACTCTAGAGTTGCCGTTTGAAAATCAGTCCCCAACTCAATTTGACAATTATCACGTAAAAAAACTACTATTTCACTGATGTAAATAGAAGTCACAGTAGCATCTTCTAGTCCGCGTAAGAAGTTGAAAACTTGTTCTTGCAAAGCGATTAACATTCCTGCCAATGCTTTTTTATACAAGCTTACTTTATCTAAATGATTTTGTACTACGTTATCTATGTTTTTGATAAAAACGATATCAGCATCAATTTCGCTTAAATTTTGGATTAGTGCTCCGTGACCTCCTGGCCTAAACAATAACTGACCAGCAGCATCTCTAAAAGGCTCATTGTTTGGCGACACGGAAATCGTATCCGTACTTGGGTGTTGATACGAATAGGTTACATTAATAGCTACATTGTTTTGATTTTGAACTTCTATTAAATGCGTTGCTACCTCTTGTTCAAAATACGATTGATGCGAAGTTGAAACTGTAAAATGCAAATTAGACTGCTTGTTGGCGGTGGCATAGTGCACACATTCTTTTAGATGTTCTGCCACAGGAGTTGCTATCTGTGTTGCATATTTATGAAAAGGAAGCACTCCCTTTGGTTTGTTGGCAAAGTTAAAGTGATTCGAAGCCAGCAATACTTTTATAAAATAATAGTTTTTGAGATCACGATCAAGTGCATCAAAATTTTCGAATTCTTGTTTCAACGTTTCATACACCGCTTCAAAAAACGGAAACTTATCCATTCCCACAATAAAAATCGATAATTCGCTTGCTTTTTTTCGGTTAATATAGGCGTTAATCGATTCGTTTTCAACATCGAAATCGTTAATGAATTCTGTCAGGAATTTAAACATTCTACTTGCCGCGCCTGATGCTGGCACAAATTTAGAAAGTGTTAATTTTTCTTTGTGTGCTTCATAAAAAGAAGCGTGCATTTGAAATTCTTTTTCAGATAGTTTTAAAATGCCATCGGACAACTTTGCCGGACGCAGCAAATGGGCTGGAGCAACACCATTTTTAAAAAAATGCAATTGTTGCTCAACATTTTTCATGGCTACACCATGCTCTTGAATTTGTAAAAAATCAGCAGTTGAAAACCCTAATGTTTTTGCCAAAACTAGATCATCAATAATTGCTACTGCTTTTTCAAAGCGGGTTTCTTTATTACCACTAAGAACTACAAATGGCTTATTGCGCTCTACTAAAGCTTGTTTAAAGACCTCAAATACAGTTGCTCTACCAATTGGAGTATCTCTAATATCATCCTTCTCCCAAGGCACATCAATATCAGTCAAAAAAAACAAGTCGTATTCATGCTCCCTAGCCGCTTGATCTAATTTAGGGTCGCAGTAGTTGTAATACATCTCAGAAAAAACTTTGGTAACCAATAAATTAGTATCGCAAAACAATAATGCATTGGCGTTTTCAACACTCGCGTTCTCTAAATTGGTTTGACCGTAAGCTATAGGCAGCATATCATCAACGGAGCAAATAGCTCCTGTTTTTTTCCATTTTTCTTGTAAATAATCACGAGCAAATTCGGGAACCCATTGCGTACGATAATGTTCTGCCAATTGTTTGGCTAAAGTTGTTTTACCAGTACTTTCGGGACCAAATAAAGTGATTTTTACAACACTTTTAATGTTTGCCTGTTGTTTGAGATTTTCTTCCATTCTAAATAGCCAAATATGGCAACTATTGTAAATACTACATATTGAAAACTGGTAAAAGTGTACCCTTTAAAAAAATACAAAGGAACCGAAATTACATCTCCGATAATCCAAAATATCCAGTTTTCTACTTTCCTTTTGGCCATAAGCCACATTCCTACAAAGAAAATTCCCGTGATAAAAGTGTCTACGTACGCATACCAAGTAGTGAATTTATCAAAAAAATGGTACACCGCCACAACAAAAGCGACCGTAAATATAAAAAGAAATATGGCAATTCGTTTTTCTGCTGAAGAAATTGTAGAAATAGGAAAAGCCACTTCATCTCCTTTTTTGCGGGTCCAATGATACCAACCATAAATACTCATTATAAAATAGTAGGCATTAATCATCATATCGCCCCACAAAACCCACTTCCAAAGTAGATAGACAAAAATCGAAGTGCTTACTAAACCTGTTGGAAAAACCCAAATATTATCTTTTTTGGCACACCAAACGCTCAAAAGACCAAATATTACGGCAATAATTTCGAGGTATACATCTAATCGAGGATAAGTGCTGTATTGCGCAAAAAAATAATCAAACATAGAAAGTTAATTAAAAAAATTAATATCGTTCTCAAATGCGGTTCCTATAACCACTAGGTCTGCGCCAGCATCATGAGCAAGTTGAATTCCTTGTAAATCTTTAATCCCTCCGCCTACAATTAGAGGAATTTTAATATTTTGTGCAACTGCCTTAATCAAATTTATTGGCACTGCTTGCTTGGCACCGCTACCCGCTTCAAGATAAATCAACTGATGACCCAACATTTCACCCGCTTGTGCTGTAGCAACAACCAAATCAATGTTTGAGCGATCAAGAGGTTTTGTCTGACTCACACGCTCTACTGCAGTTTTTGCACCACTTTCAATCAGTACATAGCCAGTCGGAATAATTTCTAGTTGCGTTCTTTTTAAAATAGGAGCTGCCTGCACTTGATGAGCAATTAAATAATCCGGGTTGCGACCCGACAGTAAGGATAGGAACAAAATCCCATCGGCTTTATCTGAAATCTGCGAGGGATTGCCAGGGAAAAGAACAATTGGAAGGATACAATCTTGTTTAATCCTAACTATCAATTCATCAATGATATTATTATGTACAAGGCTTCCGCCAATGAAGATATGAGTTGCTGGTGATTGATTGATTTTTGGAATCAAAACACTCATTTGCGCTATAGTAATTTTATCAGGATCAAGCAAAATAGCCAACAACTTGCTTCCCTTTTCTTTTGCTTTTAAAATCTCGCTGTAAATAGTTTTCATGCAGATATCGACATTAAAGGTTTTGAATGCGATTTTGTTCAAAAGCATATACCAAACTAAAGTTTTCAATTTCTTGAAAATACAAGTCATAGTTTTGTGGCACTGCGTCAAATAATAATTCGGCGTTGGCAAATTGATCTTTCAAATGAAATTGATGAACGCGAATATGATTCTTGAAACTGATTCCTTTTTCGTTTCTGATTTTAAAAATGGCCTCTTTTGCGCCCCAAATAATGGTTAATTTCGGAATGTAATCTTGGCTTTGTTCAACGAGGAAACTTAGTTCAGCATCACAAAATTTAGAAGCGATACTTTTTATTTTTTCACGCTGCAGTTCGATATCAATCCCTACTTTTTGATCGCTAATAATAATCGCGGCAAATTCATGCGAATGTGTAATAGAAATATGCTGACCTTCCTGCAAGTGCGGTTTTCCGAAAGTGTCGTAGTATAAATCAAAATCAGTGTAGCCAGCCTCGAGTAGCAGCATACGTACACTTAAAAAAGCACGTTGATGCAACTCCGACTTCATAGACCCTAACCGAGATTGGCTTTCGGGTCTTAATTGAATTTGGCTTTGCAAGTCTGTAAGCGACTCCGTGACTTTCCAAATAAGCATTCGAGTACCCCATTGCGGGCGTGTATCTTGATATAAAGGCATGTTAGTAACTTGATTTTTAGCCCCGATTGCAACGGAAATCCTTTTTTATCCGCTTCTTTAGCGGGAAAAAAGATTGCAGTGAAAAGCGGGAAATAGCTCCTAAAAACGAAAAAGAAAGCTTGAAAACTTTTTATTTTATTGATTTTTAAAAGTTTACACCGCTAAACATTTCATAAATAGAAGTGAATGTTTTTATAATCCTAAGATATTGTGTAATTTTGCAAAAAATTAGCCCGAATTTGTCAGGCCAACAGTCAAAATAATTACAAATATACAATAAATGAGTACAGCAACTATGCCATACGTGGCTTTCAAGGTTAAAGACATTTCCCTTGCAGCTTGGGGACGAAAAGAAATTGAATTAGCTGAAGCTGAGATGCCAGGTTTAATGGCGCTTAGAGCAGAATACAAAGACGAACAACCTTTGAAAGGCGCTCGTATTGCAGGATGCTTGCACATGACGATTCAAACTGCCGTATTAATTGAGACTTTAATTGCACTTGGAGCTGAGGTAACTTGGTCTTCTTGTAACATTTTTTCTACTCAAGATCAAGCTGCTGCTGCTATTGCTGCTGCTGGAATTCAAGTTTACGCTTGGAAAGGTTTGAACGAAGAGGATTTTGACTGGTGTATTGAGCAAACTCTTTTCTTTGGAGAAGACAGACAGCCATTGAACATGATTCTTGATGACGGTGGAGATTTAACAAACATGGTTATTGACCGTTACCCACATTTAGTTGCTGGCATAAAAGGATTATCTGAAGAGACTACAACTGGAGTTCACAGATTATACGAAAGAGTTAAAGCGGGAACATTACCAATGCCTGCTATTAACGTAAATGACTCGGTTACTAAATCTAAATTTGATAACAAATACGGTTGTAAAGAGTCTGCAGTTGATGCAGTACGTCGTGCAACTGATGTTATGCTTGCTGCAAAAAGAGTTGTAGTATGCGGATACGGTGACGTAGGAAAAGGAACTGCTGCTTCTTTTAGAGGTGCTGGATCTATTGTAACTGTTACTGAAATTGACCCAATTTGTGCTTTACAAGCTGCAATGGACGGTTTTGAAGTTAAAAAATTAGACACAGTAATTGCTACCGCTGATATCATTATCACAACAACAGGTAACAAAGACATCGTTCTAGGTTCTCACTTTGAGAAAATGAAAGATAAAACTATAGTTTGTAACATTGGACACTTTGATAACGAAATCGACATGGCTTGGTTAAACTCAAACCACGGCGCTTCAAAAGTTGAAATCAAACCACAAGTTGACAAATATACTATCGCTGGAAATGATATCATTGTTCTTGCCGAAGGTCGTTTGGTAAACCTTGGTTGTGCTACAGGTCACCCAAGTTTTGTAATGAGTAACTCATTTACAAACCAAACTTTGGCTCAAATCGAATTGTGGAAAAACAGTGCTGCTTACAATAATGAAGTATACATGTTACCAAAACACCTTGATGAAAAAGTAGCTATGTTACACCTTGCTAAATTAGGGGTAGAGCTTGAAACTTTACGTCAAGATCAAGCAGAATATATTGGTGTTGAAGTAGCTGGACCATTCAAACCAGAGTACTACAGATACTAGAAATTAGTCCTTAGTGACTAGCTAAATTAAAATAGAGAAACCCTTGCAGTAATGCGAGGGTTTTTTGTTTTTTGGGCATGACCCTCCGTCATAACTGCGGGTCGGGCTTTTCGCTGTATCTTTTATTGCGCTGCGCTCCATAAAAGGATGCCGCTGCTATCCCTCATGCTGTTAAGTTATACAAAGCTAAAAAAAGTTAAATTTACAATCGCGCCAATTAATTATTTAGTACTTTAGAGTAAACCTTAATTACATAAGACAGTTATGAAGAATCTTTGGATATTAATAATACTTATTTCTACAATTTGTTATTCCCAGAACAAATATTTCTTTGATAATAAAATAGAATATGAATTCACAAATCATTCATATCCAAGTAAAAACTGTATTAAAACCTACTACACAAATTCAAAAGACAACTCCTATTCCATTTGTAGAACTGTTTTAGACAGTATATATTCAGAAATCGAATTTATCGACTCGAATGGAGCTATATTACGAAAGAAAGTTAGCCATAAAATTTTTAACAATAAAATTATCTATATTGCGAAAAATGAGATCAGAAACTACCCTTATCCATTTACATATCAAATAGATAACTATCATTTTTCAGAAGTTAATGACACCATTCTAAACAACAAAGCGTTCAAACAAATCTCTTTTTTAAGTAATGATTTAAAAAGAGCCAAAAAGAAAAAATTAGGCAATTTACAGTATATTTTTGATACTGATTTTGATCATCAACCTCTATTGACATTTTCAACAGCTTTTGAGGTTTGGAGAGTAACGAGGAAAATGCCAAACGGGCTAGTTATACAATCACACTTAAGAGATATTCAAAATAAATTAGTTTATAGCGAAAAATTAAAACAAATAAACTCCATAACTATGTATTTAATTATACCAGAATAAATCATAAGAAAAAAACCATTATGACTACCATTAAGCCCTACTTAGTTATACTTTTAATAATTGTTTTTCAAAGCTTGGCTGCACAAGATAATGATCGAAGCGCCTACCAAACTCAGCTGTATAAATTAGCAATAAAAACGAGTGAGGGCGGTGATTATTTAGAAGCAATAAGAACTTTTGCAATTAGCAACAATATCAATCCTAAAGCTAAAATTGCAGCTTTTGCAATTAAAAAAGGTGATTCCTTAAAAAGAATATTGCGTCAGAACAAAATCAACGAACTAATTGGAAAATGGAAATGGATCCCCAAAGAAGGCAATTGGGCAATACGAGAAGATAATTTGGTTGGCAAGATGATTCATATTACTACAGAATCAATTATGTTTTTTGAATTGTATAAAAATGCCAAAGAATGGAAACTAACACAAACCGATAAGATCCGATTTTCAGAAAATCCAGAATCATATTCCTTTACTGAATTTCTGAATTCTAATAATGAAATTTGGGATTATAATATTAATTCAACTACCGGCGAATTAAAAGCATACTATTTAGGTGAAAAAATAGATGATAATTATACTGAATTAGTATGCGGAAATCCGGAATTGTTTTATTTCAAATTGCAATAGTTAAAAACTTCATATCTAAAACAAAAACAATCAACACAACATCTTTTTCTATTGTAGATTTCAGTTCTTGGCTTCTTGCCTTCAAAAGGTCAAAAACGTTATATTAATTAAATTTTAAACCAAGTCATTTACCTGCCTTGTATCTATACAGAAATAACACAATCAAGCTAAAAACAAAAAACCCATTTCTTTCGAAATGGGTTTTAAATAATTGAGAAAATCAATTATGCTTCAACTTCAAATGGAAGTATAGAAACATAAGATTTGTTATCTCTTTTCTTTTGGAAGAAAACAACTCCATCTACTCTTGCGTGTAGTGTGTGATCTTTACTGATGTAAACATTAGCACCTGGATTATGTTTTGAACCTCTTTGTCTTACGATGATGTTCCCAGCAATAGCAGCTTGACCACCAAAAATCTTAACGCCTAAACGTTTTGATTCTGATTCTCTACCATTCTTAGAACTACCGACACCTTTCTTGTGAGCCATGACGTATAAGTTTTATATTAGTTAATAAAATAATTAAACAGCTTTACCACCGTTTAATTCATCTTGTAATTTTTTCAATTCATCCATTTTACCATCTGCAGCTAATTGTGCTTGTTGAGCCCAAGTAGTAGGATCTAAATGAGATAATTTAGACTCTGATGCTTCTAAAATTGCTTTTACAGCTTCAGAAGTTGCAGTAGCTAATTTTGTAAAAGTATCAACTCCTGCTGCAACTAATGCTTCAGCGGCTTTAGGTCCAATTCCTTCAATGATTTTTAAATCATCACCTTTTTTAGATGCTTTTGGAGCTTTAACTTCAGCAACTTTTTCAGCTTTTGGAGCTGCTTTTTTTGTTCCTGATGCACTAATACCTTCAATTACAATTTGAGTAAGATATTGTCTGTGACCGTTTCTCTTTTTGTATCCTTTTCTTCTTTTCTTTTTGAAAATGATAACTTTATCTCCTTTTAAGTGTTGTAACACTTTAGCTTCTACTGAAGCACCTTCTATAGCTGGGGCGCCTAAAGTGATTGCTCCGTTATCATCTAATAAAAGAACTTTATCAAAAGAAACTTTTGAACCTTCTTCATTAGTCAAACGGTTAACATAAACCTTTAAGTCTTTGCTTACTTTGAATTGTTGCCCTGCTATCTCTACGATTGCATACATACTGAATTGTTTTAATAATTTTTAAGGTTGCAAATATACAATTATATTTTTAACCTGCAATTCGTACTATAAAAAATATTTAAAACCTCTAAACACCTGATTTACTTTTCTTTTCAAGGTCATAATCTCTATCATCAATCAAACAGATGTTAAAGTTTATTTGGGTCGCATTTTTACTGTAACAAAATAAATATCTGAACTACTAATTGTCATATTAATAAAATTATTAACCTTATGAAAAATTCATTAATGGCTTTAGGTGCTTTGTTTATGCTAGGAGGAGTCGCTTCTGCTCAGAAAGTAGCTTTTGAGGAATACAAATTAGACAATGGCTTACATGTAATTTTACACAATGACCCATCTGCACCTACAGTGATTACATCTGTGATGTACCATGTAGGAGCCAAAGACGAAAATCCAGAACGCACTGGTTTTGCTCACTTTTTTGAACATTTATTGTTTGAAGGTACTGAGAATATCAAACGTGGTGAATGGTTTAAAATTGTAACTGGAAATGGAGGAGTTAATAACGCCAATACTACAGATGACAGAACGTATTACTATGAAGTTTTCCCATCAAACAACTTAGAGTTAGGATTGTGGATGGAAGCTGAAAGAATGTTACACCCAGTTATCAATCAAATTGGTGTTGATACTCAAAACGAAGTGGTAAAAGAAGAAAAAAGACTACGAGTGGACAACCAGCCTTATGGTAACTTCTTAGCAGAGGTAAAAAAGAACATTTTTACAAAACACCCATACCGTTGGGCTACTATTGGTTCTATGAGTCATTTAGATGCTGCAACACTGGAGGAATTCCAAGCTTTTAATAAGAAATACTACATTCCTAATAATGCGGTTTTAATTGTAGCAGGAGATTTCAAAAAAGAACAAGCAAAAGAATGGATTCAAAAATATTTTGGACCAATTCAAAAAGGAGCTCCAATACAAAGAGAAACATTCGTTGAAGAGCCAATTACACAAACTATAAAAGCAAAATACGAGGATGCAAACATCCAAATCCCTGCTATAGTTGCTGCCTACAGAACGCCATCTATGAAAACTAGAGATGCAAGAGTACTGGATATGATTTCATCAATATTAAGCGACGGAAAAAGCTCTAGATTGTACAAGAAAATTGTAGACGATAAGAAAATGGCTTTGCAAATAGGTGCTTTTAGTAATAATCAAGAAGACTACGGAAGCTACATTATTTATGGCTTGCCACAAGCACCAAATACTGTTGAAAATATTCTTACTGAAATTGATACCGAGATTGCAAAACTTCAAACTGAATTGATCTCTGAAAAGGATTTACAAAAATTACAAAACAAGTTCGAAAATCAATACGTAAACAGCAATTCAACAATTGATGGTATTGCAGATAATCTTGCAACCTACTATTTATTGTACGGCGATATTAACTTGATCAACACCGAGATAGAAATTTACCAATCTATTACTCGTGAGGAAATAAGAGATGTTGCAAAAAAATATTTGAATCCAAACCAAAGGTTAGTTTTGGATTATGTTCCATCTAAAGACAAAGCTCAAAACTAAGATATCTCATTATGAAAAAATCAATATTAATTATATCAAGCTTGTTCTTAACCATAATTATGCAAGGACAAATCATCCCACAGCCAAAACCTGGAGTAGCTCCAACAATCAAAATTGGAAAACCACAAACATTTGAATTAAAAAATGGTTTAAAAGTTATGGTAGTTGAAAACCATAAACTACCACGTGTATCCTTTAGTCTTTCCTTAGATAACGATCCTTACACTGAAGGGGATAAAAAAGGAGTTTCTGACATGACAAGCGCTTTGATAGGTAGTGGAACTACAAAAATTTCTAAAACCGCTTTCAACGAAGAGGTTGATTTTCTTGGAGCAAACATCAATTTTAGTTCTAATGGAGCATCAGCAAGTTCTCTTTCAAAATACGCAGGACGCGTATTAGAATTAATGGCTGACGGCGCTTTGAACCCTGTTTTTACCCAAGAGGAATTTGATAAAGAAAAGGCAAAATTTATTGAAGGATTAAAGGCAAATGAAAAAAGCGTTTCAGCAGTAGCTGGAAGAGTTGTAAATGTTTTAACCTACGGGAAAAATCATCCAGCTGGTGAGTTTGTAAGCGAAACTACGCTAAAAAATGTAACACTAGAGGATGTAAAAACAAATTACAACACCTATTTTGTTCCTAGTAACGCTTACCTTATTATTGTTGGAGACGTAAAGTTTAGCGAAACTAAAAAAATGGTTGAGAAATTCTTTGGCAACTGGAAAAAAGCCATTGCACCATCAATTTCATATACTGATCCAAAGGATGTTCCTCAAACACAAATTAACTTTATTGACATGCCTAACGCAGTACAATCAGAAGTTGCTGTGGTGAATATTTCTAAACTTAAAATGACAGATCCTGATTATTTTGCTGTTTTAATTGCAAACCAAATTTTAGGTGGTGATTTTAATAGTTACATCAACATGAACTTGAGAGAAGCTCACGGATGGACTTATGGTGCCAGAAGTAGCATTTATGGAGACAAAAAAGTTGGAACTTTCAACGCTTCTACTCAGGTGCGTAACGCTGTTACAGACAGTACTGTCGTTGAAATTTTCAAAGAATTAAAAAAGATTAGAACTGAAAAAGTTTCTGAGGAAATGTTAGCAAGCGTAAAAGCGGGATACATTGGTAGGTTTGTAATGCAAATTGAAAAACCTCAAACTGTTGCTGGTTATGCTTTAAGAATACAATCACAAGGGTTACCTGCTGATTTCTACGAAAACTACATTAAAAACATTAGTGCTGTAACTGCCGATGACGTTCTTCGTGTAGCCAATAAATATTTCTTAGCAGATAATAGCCGTATTGTTATAGTTGGTAAAGCTGCTGATGTAGCTGCGGGATTAGAAAAACTAAAATACCCAGTACAATATTTTGACAAATACGGTAACCCAACTGCAAAACCAGAGTTAAAGAAAGCTATTCCTGCAGGAGTTACAGTAAAAAGTGTTCTTGACAATTACATCAAAGCTATTGGCGGACTTCAAGCAGCACAAGCAGTACAAACCATAATGATGAACGGTAGTACTACAATTCCACAGGCACCAGCTCCATTGAGTTTTGTTTCAAAAACCGATTCAAAAGGAATGTTAATGGTAGAGTTAGCTATGGGAACGATGAGCTTAATGAAGCAAGTGGTAAATGAAAAAGGAGGCTATGTTATGCAACAAGGACAAAAACAAATTCTTGAAGGCGAAATGCTAAACGATATGAAAGCAGAAGCTACTCCATTCAAAGAATTAACATTAGCTACAAAAGAAGGTCTTACATTGGTAAACATTGAACCAATCAACGGTAAAGATGCGTACGCAATTAAAAATGGTAAAACTACATTGTTCTATGATGTGGCGTCAGGATTAAAAGTAGCTGAATCAGTTGTATTAGAACAAGGCGGTAAGAGCATGACTAAAACAACCTCATACAGTGATTACAGAGACGTAAAAGGCGTTAAAGTTCCTTTTAACATGATTCAAAACGTAGGTTTTGATATTGACATTAAAATAAGTGATGTTAAAATTAACGAAGGAGTACTTGCTACTGATTTTCAATAAACAAACAGCGCATAAATAATAAAGGTTGTCTAGCAATAGGCAACCTTTTTTGATTTAAAATTTCTTGGGCGTGACCCCATAAAAAAAGGGACCTACTCAGCAATACCGGCTAGTTGGTCCCTTTTTTTATGCTGTCGGGCAATACGCGCTACTTCGGTAGCTTGCTGCTTTCCCTCACGCAAAACCGTCACAAGAGTATTTATTTCTTTGCAGACAAATAGACTCCTATTAAAACAATAAAAGCACCAAAAAGCTGCACAGATGTCAACATTTCATGGTCTAACAATCCCCAACAAAAAGCAACAACAGGAATTAAATACGTTACTGATGTAGCAAAAACGGGTGAAGACATTTGGATCAATTTAAAGAAAAGAATATTTGCAAGTCCAGTCCCTACTACCCCAAGAATCATAATAAACAAGATCGACTCTTGTACTTTAAGTTCACCCACTTGCGAAAAGAAATTGGTAAACAGTAAAACGGTAAAAGCAGGTACCAAAAGCACGATGAAATTTCCAGTTGTAATACTCAACGGACTCAAATCATGTAAGTACTTCTTGATTAGATTTACATTGACAGCATAACAAATTGACGCTATCAAAACTAAAATAGCGTAGTAATAATTTTGCTCAGGATGATGAAAAGCACCGTTCAAAATCAACAATGCACTCCCTAAAAGTCCTATTAATATTCCAAAGGTTTGATTTCTTTTAAATTGTAAACCAAAAACGAGTGCGCCAATAACAAGCGTATTCAAAGGCGTTAAAGAATTCAATATAGAACTCACAGAACTATCAATTTCTGTTTGTGCAATTGCAAATAAATAGGCTGGAATAAAAGTACCAAACAAAGAGGTTAGCGCAATATACTTCCATTTGAATGAAGGTATTTTAGCAGCGCTTTTAAAACCAATAAAAATTAAAAAAATGGAGGCAAATATAATTCGGAGCGAACCTAATTGCATGGCTGTTAACCCTACCAATCCTTTCTTGATCAAAATAAAAGAACTCCCCCACACAAGCGCTAGAACAACAAGATACACCCACTTTAACTGCTTTGATTCCATATAGATAATTTTACTCCAAAATTGTACTTTTTTTATGAATTACGCCTTCATTTTTTAATTAATTTTGTGAACACATTTAGAAAATAAACTTTTAATAATAACACCATGAATTTCAATAAATCAATACTTGCATTAGTGTTTGCTTGCACCCTTTTTGTAGGATGTAAAGACGCAGAAAACAAACAACCAGGAACTGAAATTGCTGCTGATGCTGAAGGCAAAAAAGATCCAAACGCAAAACCAAAGAAAATTGCTGCAGCAAATTTACAAACGGCAAACTTTGCAGTAGAAGGAATGACCTGTGCTATAGGTTGTGCCAAAACCATTCAAGAAGACTTAACACAACTTGAAGGCGTTCAAGAAGCCACCGTAAACTTTGAGACAAAACAAGCCAAAGTAACTTTTGACAAAACCATTCAGTCACCTGAAAAACTAACCAAAGTGGTTGAGGCAGCCGCTGATGGTAAAACGTACAAGGTAAAAGATATGAAATCTTAAACATTGAATATCAAAACGAAAAAATCCTCATAAAGAGGATTTTTTTTTTGTTGATAGAGGTTACGCTTTTTTGATATTATCAGTATAACCTATCTGTTATTTCCATTTTAAAGTTTCCATGAGGCGCTGCATATCATTTTTTATATAACTGGCTGCAGGCATAATTGAATCAAAATTGGGCTTTGCATAAAAATATACGGATCCCGTTACAAAATGTCTCGTACTGTCTGTTACATAAAATTGTGAATTTGTAGCAGCATTCCCATCCACTTGATAAAACATACCATACACTTTTTTGTCTGGATTCAAGTACGGCTGCTCCAAGATATCATCTGCTTTTATAACGTGTTTAAAAGTTAGTGTTTGCGCATCTCGCAATAACGCGTTTATGTTGTTGCGAACAGGATTATAGGTCAAAAAAATGGTCGCTTTCATTTTAGGATACGTAATGGTAAAACCACAGTTTTTTTCTTTTTTAATGATTGCTTCCGAGTTCATCTCAAACCCAAAAGGACATTCATTAGCAAAATTCACATAAGTAGCCTCTGGGTAATCCAATCGTAAAAAGCCTGCTGGTTTTGGTAATAACTCCTCTTTACAACTGAATAAAACTATAACCAATAGTATTAAAGTGATGCTTATTTTTATTTTTTTTAAAATCATTATCGAATTTTATTTAAAAGAAACTCTCCTATTTTATTTTCTCAAAAAGGCAAATCATTAATAGGTAGCGACTTATTTTCGGGTTCAAAATTAGTGTTTTTTGAATCATCACCCGCAGCTGTAGATTTATTGTTTTCACTTTCTTTTTTTGTAGTAAGAAAAGTGAATTCAGTCACTTGAATTTCCATGGTTTGCTTTGTACTTCCGTCTTCTGCCTGCCATTGTCGTGATTTAATTCTGCCTTCAACATATATTTTGTCTCCCTTAGAAAGGTATTTTTCACAAAGTTCAGCGGCTTTGTTGCGCACTACAAGATTGTGCCATTCTGTAGAAGTTATTTTTTCATTGGTAGTTTTATTGATGTAGACTTCATTAGTAGCCAGCTGAAACCTGCCTATGCAATTGCCTCCCTCAAAGTAGTGCATCTTGATGGCATCACCAAGATAGCCTATAAGCATGACCTTATTTAATGTTCCGTTCATTGTGATTTGTGGTATTTATCAAAGGTACATTTTTTTTGGAAACGGTTTAAAACAATTCTTTTTCAATAAAATTATGAATAACAATTGGGAACGGAAATGTACTAAAACGAAAAAGAAACACCACAGTTTACAAAACCTGAAAGGGAACTAAACAGGGTCTCTTCAAAAAAAGAATTTTGATTATTAACTCTTAAACGCACATTATTTTCTCTGATATTTAGAACATTAATACCTTTTAGGGTGAAATTCCAGTTTTTTAATTGATATTGCAAACTAGGATTGCACTCAAAAATATTTTTTTGTAGGGAGCTACTTGAAGAGAATTGAATGTGCTTTGCCGTTAATTTCCAATTAAATTTATCATTAAAAATTAAACCATTTATTTGTAAATAAGTTGTAGTTGTACTTAAACTATTTTTATTATTACTAGAAGTATTTACTGAGTTGTTGATAGTGTATACTAATCCAAAATTAATATTAAAATCATTAGATTTAAAATAAGAAACAAACTCTAAGTCAGCTTTGTTTTGAGTAGTTTTAAAATCTGTACTAATATCATCGATATAAGACTCTCTTTTTGAGTACGATTGCAACATTTCAAATCTAGTTGACCACGGAATACTTTTTATTTTTTTTTCAATTATAAAAAATAAATATGAAGAATCATCCAAATAAATCATATCAAATTGTTTAGAACTAACCAAATTTGTATTTGAAGTATTAAATCCAACTTCCTGTAATTTATTGGTGTAAACAAGCCCAAAAAAGGAAGTGAAATTTTGTTGATAATCGTTATAAGCACCATTTAAACTTAAGGTGTTTTTAGGCAAATAGGCATTATAAAAGAGATTTCCTCTTCTTGTGATGGTTCTATAATCTTCAATATACATTTCTGGGATAATTTTATCAATAGTAACATTTGAAAAATCTCTTTTGTAACTTAAACTTAAGTTCGCTTTTTTTGAAAATTCATATGAGATAGCTGCGCTGGGTAGGAAATTTAGATTTGTATCTTTTTTAAAATCGTACTCAAACATGACTTGTTCAAGTCTAAAACCCAAAGAGTAATTAAAATTATGGGTCTTTTTTTTACTGAAATTTACGCTAGTATAATTACTATTTTTCACAAAACTTATCCTAGAGTCATAGGCACTGTTAATTTCACCAAGTGTATTATTAAAAGATTCGCTGTTTGCAGAAGATCCAGCATTAAAGACAAATGTCCCAAGAGAATTCAGTATGGTAAGTTTTGATGATACACCAAGAGAGTTAGTGTTACCACTAGATGTTTGTACTATACTATAGCTGTTATTAAAGTTAAGGTTTAAAAAAGCTTCATTTGATTGTAGGTTTAGATTTTTTTTGAAAGTAGTGAGATTAGTAAATAATGAATATTCAAAGAGATAGTTCTTATTCAGTTTTATTTTATGTGTAAATAATTGCCCTAGATTAAAACCAGAGTTCACTTTATCTTCATCAAAGTTGGTTTGAAAGCCTGAGAACATATTTTTAATATTCCCGTTTTGATTTTCTCTATTATGATTTAAAGATAGTATGTAATTGAAATAATTTTTAGCATTTGGTTTTGATTCAAATTGAATCTTATTGCTATTGAATAATAATCCACCTTCCAAATTCGAATTTTTATCAATTACAATTTCTTCTTCTGAAAAAAAAATTTGCTTCGATCGTAAAAATTCAGTTTGCTTTATGTTATTTAGTATAGAAAAACCCGAAACTTTACTTTTCTTTGACAATTTATCACTAAAATTGAAAGAATAAAATTTAATATCTTTTGTATTTACATCATCAGAAGCGAATAAAAATGTAGGAACGTTTTCGTCTACCGTCATAGAATTTGAGTTGGTCTCGGCAATAATTTCATCACTTATTCCTCTTTTAAGCTCTAGATAATCGTTCACTGTAAATGCTACCGTATTGGTATTATTAATCTCAGAAATAAGATTGAGTTTAGCTTTACTCGCAAAATTATAAAGATTATTATGTCCTCTGTACCGTTTTTTAAAGCCGTATTCAAGATCAATATCACCCTTAAAAGTATTTTTATACGACTCTTTTATCCTAATATTAAGTGCGGTTCTATTTTGATTATTAAAACCTTCTATAGCTGCTAGATTCTTGAAGTCTTTTAGAAGTTCAATTTTTTCAATCATTTCAGATTTAATGTTATCAGTCGCTAACTGATGCTGGTCTCCATAAAGTTCATCCCCTTCAATTAATAAATCATCAATTTTTCTTCCTCTAAATTTTATTTTGCCGTTGTCATCAATACTGATGCCTGGAAGTTTTTTTAAAACATCTTTTAATTTTTGTTCAGATCCGTTTAAAAGTTTTTTTAGATTATAAGAAATAGTGTCGTTTTTCTCGGTAACGTCTGCAAAGTCTGCTTTTATTACCACTTCTTTCATAACTATAATTTCATTTTTAAGTGTAATATTATGTATTAAAGGTGATGTTGTGATATCGAAGTTTAATTCAACGAAGTAGGGAACAAACCCGACGCAACTAGCTTTAAGAATAAAATTTTTCTCTTGGATATCAGGACAAGTAAGTTCAAACTGCCCTACAGTATTAGACTGCTTAAAGACGATAAGCGAATTATCTTTCTTATTATAGAGCCTAACATTAACAAGTGAAACTGGATTTTGTAATGAATCTTTTACGGTTCCTTTTATAAGATTTTGGCCATGAGAATGAAAAAACGAAAGTGTAAATAAAAAAAAGATAAATCTCATATATAGGTTGACCTATTTGATAATAATAGACGATTTAGTAGTGGTTGTACTGCCATTTACAGTAGTTGTAGAACTTGGTTTTAGTTTACTTATTTTATCTCTTACATAACTTTCAACTTGTGCCATAGTAACCGTTTCATTAGGTAGAACTGGCTTTTTAATAACTATTGGATTTTTATCAATTTTTACCGTGGTAGCTACATATTCATAGTAAGGTGTACCTAAATACAATATCAGACCCGGGAGTCCATCAAATTTATCAGGGCCAGCGTTTACTGCAATGTCCTCGGTAAACCAGGCTGTAAAATCATAACCAAAGGAATTAGATGTAGCCTTTTTACATTTAAATCCATTTATTTCTCTAGTTTCATTGGTAATTTGCCAATTCCACTCTTGTAGTTTGTCATTACCGTAAAAATCTTTACCATTGTATATTTGGAATAACAACTCATTTTTAATGAAATCTTTGTAATACCATTTTTCGATTAACTTGTTTCCAATTTTATATGATGTTTCTTCTCTACCTGTTGTGTTTTCTATAACTACTGTCTCTTTTATATCTACATTTTTAGTTTCTAAGTTATTTTTGTACAAGGAAATTCCATTATTATATTCAAGGGTGTAATAATAGGTTTCAAGAGCTTGCTTTTTTAAAAAATCAGTCATTGCAGAGAGTCTTTCCTGAGATACTATTCTTCTTTCAGAATATTTTACGAGTACTGTTTGTGAGTAAATCCCAATAGAACTCATTATAAATAGTAATACAAATTTTAGCTTCATAAATTAATTTTTAAAAGCAAGTTGTACAAAAGTGTATACAACTTGCTTTTTATTAAACTATTAATTATTATTAGTCTTTAATTGTATAGCATGTAGTTGTAGTTACAACCTCATATCTTTCATACACTTGACCGTCCATTCCCATAAACGATTCTACAAATAAATAACTTTTTCTAGTTACGCAATAGGTTAAGTCGAAAAATACAGTTTTGTCCTCTTCCGTTAAAGACATCTCTTTTGATTTTGTATCTCTAGTTGTTTCAACAATGATAGATTTCGATTGAATCTCATTTGCACTTGCAAATAAAGAAACGAATAAAAAAGCAAATAATAAAATTGATTTTTTCATTTTTAATTTTTTAGTTAATGATTAATTTATAATGGTATACCTAGTAACAAATCAAAAAAAAAAAAAAAATGAATTACGCAAGTTTTTTCTTTATTTTTTCTTTATTTTTAATTTTTTAATCTCCTTATAGT
>NZ_MTCA01000283.1:0-3359 GCF_002150205.1 Flavobacterium sp. FPG59
ATATATTTAAGACTTGGGTTTTAATGTTAGTCTGAAATTCTAATAGATGACTCCAGAAATTTATAAATTTAAGTTAGATCTGTAACATTTTAGTCTGTTTTTAACTGTTTTGCTTTTGGCTAAAAATCCTATCTTTGCCCAAAAATCAATTATAAAGATGAATCCATTACAAACTATTATAGAACAAGCCTGGGAAAACAGAGCTTTATTACAAGAAACCACTACAACAGATGCTATTAGGGAAGTTATAGAACTTTTAGACTCAGGAAAATTACGTGTTGCAGAACCTATTGCTGAAGGGTGGCAAGTAAACGAATGGGTAAAAAAAGCAGTGGTGATGTATTTCCCAATACAAAAAATGGAAACTTGGGAATCTGGAATTTTTGAGTACCACGATAAAATGCTTTTAAAAAGAAACTATGCCGAAAAAGGAATTCGTGTAGTACCAAATGCTGTGGCACGTTACGGTGCTTATATTTCAAGCGGTGTAATTTTGATGCCTAGTTATGTGAACATTGGCGCTTATGTAGACGAGGGAACTATGGTAGATACCTGGGCTACAGTAGGAAGTTGTGCACAAATTGGTAAAAACGTACACTTAAGTGGTGGTGTTGGAATTGGTGGTGTACTTGAGCCTTTACAAGCTGCTCCCGTAATTATAGAAGACGGTGCATTTATTGGTTCACGCTGTATTGTAGTTGAGGGTGTTCACGTTGGGAAAGAAGCGGTACTTGGAGCTAACGTTTGCTTGACTGCCTCAACAAAGATTATAGATGTTACAGGTGATGAGCCTGTGGAAATGAAAGGCTTTGTTCCTGCAAGGTCTGTAGTGATTCCTGGAAGTTATACTAAAAAATTCGCTGCTGGTGAATTCCAAGTGCCTTGCGCTTTGATTATTGGAACTCGTAAACCATCAACAGATTTAAAAACATCATTAAATAATGCTTTACGTGAATATGACGTAGCGGTTTAAACACATATCAGATGAATATTGGCTTTGAAGCAAAAAGAATCTTTCATAACAAAACTGGACTTGGCAACTATAGTCGTGATTTGGTACGCTTACTAAGCCAATATTATCCTGAAAACCATTACTATTTATACAATCCAAAACGATCGAATGACAATCTATTTGAGGCGAATAGAACAAATGTTTTTGAAAAGAAACCTCAGTCTCCTTTTTACAAAAAATTTTATAATTTATGGAGACAAAAAGGAGTTGTAAAGGATTTAACAAAAGATGGCATTACGATTTTTCATGGTTTATCTGGTGAAATCCCGTCTGGACTAAACCACGCCAATATAAAGAGTGTGGTTACCATTCATGATCTCATTTTTGTAAAATTCCCAAATTTATATTCCTTTTTTGATCGCAAAATTCACTTTTATAAATTCAACAAAGCTGCGCATCAAGCAGATGTGGTTATTGCAATTAGTGAACAAACAAAAGATGATATTGTTGAGTTTTTAAAAATTGATCCCGAAAAAATAAAGGTAATTTACCAAGGATGCCACGCTATTTTCAAAAAGGAATTCACTGAGAGCGATAAAAAAAAGGTTTTATCCAAATACAATTTGCCAAAAGAGTTTATTCTTAACGTAGGTACTATTGAAACTAGAAAAAATATTTTACTAGCTGTTAAAACACTCCATAATATAAATACTTGCTTAGTAATTGTAGGTAAAGAGACCGATTATGCTATTGAAGTAAAAAGCTACATCAAGAAACACAATCTGGAACATAAAGTAATCTTCTTGAAAGGACTAACCCTTGAAGAGCTGGCAATACTGTATCAACAAGCTAAGATTTTTGTTTATCCGTCTTTATATGAAGGCTTTGGAATACCAATTATTGAAGCTTTGTATTCAAAAACTCCAGTAATTACAACTCAAGGTGGGGTTTTCCCAGAAGCAGGCGGACCCAATTCAGTGTATATTGATCCTACAAATGTGTTAGATCTTGAAAAAGCCATACAAAAACTATTAGTAGACAAAGAATTTCGTGAAAATATGACACAAAAAGGGTTTGAATTTGTACAAAAATTTAATGATGAAGTTATAGCGAAACAGTTAACTACTACATATAACAACCTTGTTAAATTATAATTTTTTCTGACTAATTTTATGTAATTGAATAAGGTTTGCGTACTTGATATAGGAAAAATATCCTTGTGTTAAAGAAATAGTTAATCCATCTATTCCATTTAAAATCCCTTTTTTGAAAAAATAACATCTAATAAACGAGACTAATCCATTTAATACTGGTTTAATATAACTTACTTTTTTACCTTGATCAAATAATTGTTGCGCATTCCAATCTGCGTATTGATTTTTTTTTGCAATAATTTGAAAAAAAGAATGACTACCATAATGCAGTATGTGAGTCTTTAATTTTTTAGGGTTTGTAGCAATAATTTTCTGATGGACTTTATCACTAGATGGATGTGCTGATTTTTTATTGAAAAAACGTATTTTATGATCAGGATACCATCCTGCAAAATCAATTATTTTATCTTGAAGGAAATTCTTAACTCTAAAACTAAAAGCATCATGCGCTGTATTCAAATATTTTTTTTCTTGAATGAAACCAACTGAATCGTAATCTAAAAATTCATCCGCATCAAGGTTCAATATCCAGTCATTTTTGCAATATGGCAGACCAAATGAACGTTGAGGGCCATCTCCTAAAAAATTTTGCTGAATAACCACAGCACCTTTATTTTTAGCTATTTCAACCGTTCCATCTGTACTGTATGAATCTACAATTATAACCTCGTCACAAACTTTTAAAAGCGCATCAATACACGCGCCAATCATTTTCTCTTCATTAAATGTTATAACTAAACCACTAATTGCCATAATAAAAAACTCTTCAAATTATATGGTGCAAATGTATAACATTATAGACAAAGCGATAAGATTAGACAAAAATAATTTAAAAATAGTAATCAAAAAATCAATAAATTTGCAAAAAATATAAAACATCATTTACTACAATTAAAACAAACTTAAATCTACCTTTAAAGTCAAATAGTAAACATTTTGAATATTTTATTTTATAAAAAAACATAATTGTATGATTTGCAATGTAAAGCTAACAGCCTTAATAATTACATTAAATGAAGAGGATCATATACGTGAGCTTTTAACTGATTTAAGTTTTGCAGATGAAATAATTATTGTTGATTCTTTCAGTACAGACAAAACAAAAGAAATTGCAAATTCTTTTAAAAATGTTATTTTTTTACAGAAAAAATTTGAAAATTTTAGTTCCCAAAGAAACTTTGCAATATCACAATCAAAATATGATTGGATTCTTTTTTTAGATGCTGACGAAAGACTAACTCCTGAGCTAACAC
>NZ_MTCA01000062.1:0-15838 GCF_002150205.1 Flavobacterium sp. FPG59
TGTTAGTACAATTTAATTAGGTCACATGGAAGTAGAGGACAAAGAGGTTATATTATTGAAAGTTTCAGGACAAGATAAGCCTGGAGTAACTGCTGGTTTAACATCAATTTTAGCCAATTATAATGCTATTATTTTAGATATTGGTCAAGCTGATATTCATGATACGCTATCCTTGGGTATATTATTTGAAATTCAGGCTGGATCAACATCAGGACCGGTTTTAAAAGATTTGTTATTCAAAGCCTATGAATTGGGGGTTAAAGTCAAATTTATTCCTATATCTATTGCCGAATATGAGATTTGGGTCAAAGGACAACGTAAACAAAGATATACAATCAATATTTTAGGGGAAACACTAACAGCGGTACAGATTGCTGCAGTGACCCAGATTTTATCCAATCAAAACTTGAATATTGATGCCATTAAGAGATTGACAGGACGTGTTTCCATTATTGAAAAAGAAGAATTCCCTCGTGCTTGCATTCAGCTTTCGGTAACGGGAACAATCGTTGATAAGTCTTTTATAACCGCTAGTTTTATGGAAATTTCGAGAACGCTTGATGTGGATATATCGTTTCAAGAGGACAATATGTATCGCAGAAATAGGCGTCTAGTGTGTTTTGATATGGACTCGACCTTGATTCAAACCGAAGTCATTGATGAGCTTGCAGAACTTGCTGGAGTAGGCGAGCAAGTTAAAGCAATTACAGAGGCCGCAATGAATGGCGAAATTGATTTTAGCGAAAGCTTTAAGCAAAGAATGGCTTTGTTAGAGGGTTTGAGTGAAGAAGTGTTGCAAACCGTTGCCGAAAATTTACCTATCACAAAAGGTGCGCATCGATTGATGAAGGCTTTAAAATATTATGGATACAAAACAGCTATTCTTTCTGGAGGTTTTACCTTTTTTGGGAACTATTTGCAAAAAGAATTGGGAATTGATTATGTTCATGCAAACGAACTAGAAATAAAAGATGGTAAGTTAACAGGCAATTACATAGGTGAAATTGTTGACGGTAAAAAGAAAGCCGAATACCTACAAGCCATTGCTGATAAAGAAGGTATTCATATCAATCAAACCATTGCGGTTGGTGATGGCGCAAATGATTTACCAATGTTAAATCTTGCTGGTCTTGGAATTGCTTTTCACGCGAAACCCACTGTTAAGGAGAAGGCAGAAAGTGCTATTTCTAGTTTAGGTCTGGATGGTGTTTTATACCTATTAGGATATCATGATAGACATATTGATATGATGGAGCATTAATCTTCTAGAAAATATAAAAAAAAGCACTCGTTATTCACGAGTGCTTAACTCCAAAAAAAATCTATGATGTATTTTGTGATGGCTATAAATCAAAAAATAGTATCAATAGATGTTTGAAACAGCTAACTGATAACAGTTTTCTTATTTCAAGTTGAGATGGATAAATCATCTCAACAAATTGTTTGATAGCACTAGAATGCTGATTTTTTAGTTTATAATTTCTTAAAAAAATAACTATATACTTCTAAAATTAATCCTAAAAGAAGTAGTAGGTCCTTCGTCAGATTAGTATGAATAGCGTAAAATCAATCTAGTGCTTTCAATTTTTAACAAACGCTTAATAGAACAGAAAATTGGGGGCATTCTGTTTTTTTAAACTTCTACTTTGCAAATCTAATGTAAGATTTTGGATTAATTTTACGGTTTTTATGTTAAAATTTTACGGTTTTTTGGATTAGAGGATCCCTATTTTTTTTGCTTCGTCTATGATATCTTTATCGGTTCCTTTATCAACTAAAAGCTGGATTTTAATATTTGACTTCCTTTTTTCAATAGTGCTTAATGACAGTTCAAGTTGTTCTGTCATGTCTTTAGTCCTTATGCCGCGGGATAGTAAGGCCAATATTTCACAATCAATGGCATCAAAATCAAGTTTTTTTATAATATCTTGACGTAACACTTTGTGAATAGTGGTGCTGTAAAATTTTTGCCCAACTACTATTTCTTGATAAGCGGTCATCAGGGATTGTGCGTTAATGTCATTCTTTAATATAAAACCTTCGGGATTTATTCTCTCAATTGCATTGTGTAAGAGGAGAGGTTCACTATGCATGGTTAATAAAATGATTTTACATTTAGGAAAGTACTGTCTGATAAGAATTCCTAAATCAATACCGTTTTGAATGTTTCTGTCTTCATAAGGAGGTAAACTAATGTCTAAAAAAGCTACGTCTAATGTTAACTGAGAATGATTCCTATCCCTTATTTTGTTGTATGCTTCTTGACATGAAAATGCGGTAGTAAAATGTTTTGGAATAGTAGCGTTTTCAAGTCGGGATAGTATATTGATATAGGCATCAATAGTAATAGGATGATCGTCTACAAGAAGAAGGTTATGTGTTGTCATTAAATGAATTGCATTTTAAAATGCTAATATAGAATAATGTATTTTGCGTTCAAATAGATATTTAAAATACTTTTTTATTTCTTACTCATTGAGATATCATCTTGAAGTTAGATTTTGTTAAAATTGCTATTACAATATTTATTAAGGAATAGTACTTCTATTTAATTTATACAATCTCAATTCATTTCGATCACGTATATTTTTTTTTACTGCAGCTCCTTCAATTGCTCAAGATAGTCCCTCTGATTTGATAATCTTGGTACTTTGTGTTGCCCGCCTAGTTTGTCTCGGTCTTTTAACCAGTCGTAAAATAAATTTTTACGTGCTATATTGATCACCAATGGGTTTAAAGTCATGTTGTTGTAACGTTTGGCTTCGTAGTCAGAGTTTAAAGATTGTATGGATTCATCTAATACTTTCTGAAATTGCAATACATCAGTAGGGTTGTCTTTAAACTCAATCATCCATTCGTGAGCGCCTTTCTCTTTGCCTTCCATAAAAATGGGTGCCACGGTATAATCCACCACTTCGGTATGAGTAATTTTACAAGCTTGTGCAATGGCTTGATCCGTGTTTTCAACCATTAATTCTTCCCCAAAAACATTGATATGATGTTTCGTTCTGCCTGTAACTCTTATTCTGTAAGGATTTAAAGAGGTAAAACGCACCGTATCGCCTATCATGTAGCGCCACAAACCTGAGTTGGTCGTAATCACAATGGCGTAGTTTTTAAATAATTCTACATCTGCTAGTCGAATTGCTTTTTGGTTTGGCGTACCAAAAGTATCCATCGGAATGAACTCATAAAAAATCCCGTAGTCCAACATCAACAACAAATCACTAGAGTAATTTAAATCTTGAATAGCAAAAAAACCTTCGGAGGCATTGTATATTTCGTAGTATTTAAAATCCTTTTTAGGAAGTATTTTTTGGTACTGCTCACGGTACGGTTCAAAATTAACACCGCCATGAAAATAGACTTCTAAGTTGGGCCAAAGTTCTAGTAAATTGCCTTTGCCAGTTTCCTCTAGCATTTTATTCATTAATACCAGCATCCAGGAAGGAACACCTGCAAAACTAGTTACATTTTCATTTTTGGTCTCGTTGATAATGGCAGCAATTTTAGTTTCCCATTCGCTCATCAAGGAGGTTTTGCTGCTTGGTGTACTGCTAAACTCCGCCCAAATAGGCATGTTCTCTATTAAAATTGCCGACAAGTCACCAAAAAACGTATTCTTGTCTTCGTAAATTTGGGAACTGCCACCTAAACGCAAACTTTTCCCCACAAACAGTTCTGAGTCTTCATTGTTATTCAAGTATAAGCAAAGTAAATCTTTGCTGCCTTTGTAATGACAATCTTCTAATGCTTCGTTACTTACTGGGATAAATTTACTCTTAGCATTTGTGGTGCCGCTTGATTTAGCAAACCATTTTATGGGTGTTTCCCAAAAAACATTTTGTTCTCCTTGGCGAGTTCGTTCAATAAGGGGTTGTAATTCTTCGTAGCTAGATATAGGAACTCGATCTGCAAAGGCGGCATAGGTTTGTATAGATGCAAACTCATATTCTTTGCCAACAACTGTATTCTTTGAGGATTGTATCAAGTGCATAAGCAATTCTTCCTGAACTTCATTAGGGTATTTCAAGAAAAGTTCGATTTGATGAATCCTTTGTTTAAGAACCCAAGAAGCAAACGAATTGATTATGGTTAGCGGCATTTTTAAATTATGAATTATGAATTACGAATGATAACTTTACCAAAAATAACAAAATTTGTTTAACAACTTGTGTTAAACCCGAAACTTTAAAGCGCATGACTTACGAAGGTGTACTTGCAAAAATGCAAACCGAATTGGGTAATCCCATTCAATATTACTTGGTTTTTGAAGATAGTTTTTTGAACGTGAATCAGTTACTGAATAAAGAGCTAGAGATCAATTTTGTAGGCTATCAATGTTTAAATTGTGGCAAAAAGAAAAAAATATTCCGTCAAGGTTTTTGTTACGATTGTTTTTATTCCAGCCCAGCCGTGGGCGATTGGATTATGAAACCCGAGTTAAGTACCGCGCATCTTGGAATTCAAGACCGGGATTTAGCCTATGAACAAAAAGTGCAATTGCAACCGCATATTGTTTACCTGGCCTTATCCAGCGAAGTAAAAGTAGGTGTGACTCGCAAAACGCAAGTCCCAACCCGATGGATAGATCAAGGTGCCAACCAGGCTATTTCAATTGTAGAAGTGCCTAATAGATATCTAGCTGGAATTACCGAGGTAGCACTCAAAAACCATTATGCTGATAAAACCAATTGGCGAAAAATGCTCACTAACAATGTAGAGCAAATTGATTTAGTTGCAGAGCGTTTAAAATTAGAAAATCTAATTCCAAATGAAGTTCAGGAATATTTTCATGCTCAAAAAAATGATTTGTATGAAATGCATTATCCCGTTCTAGACTATCCTGCTAAAGTAAACAGTTTAAGCTTGGACAAAACACCACAATTTAAAGGCAAACTTACCGGGATAAAAGGGCAATATTTGCTTTTTGAAAACGGTACCGTATTTAACATCCGTGGTTCAGAGGGGTATGTAGTATCTCTTGCAGTATAAAAAGTTCTAGGGCGTATCCTTTTTTTAAAATTGGAAAAATTTTTAAAAAAAGGCCAGGCTGTTCGCTATATCTTTTATTCCGCTGCGCTGCATAAAAGGATGCCGCTGCCATCCTTTACGCACGCAAACCCGTTGCAGCAGCACACCTATACTAGGAACTATACTAAAATTACAAACAAAAAAAGAGGAATTTCACTTAGTGAACTCCTCTTTCCTATTTTATAAAACGTTCTTAATTTACTTTAGTAGTATCTACAGCTTTCTTTTTCTTTTTAAACAAACCGTTGAGCAAATCGGCTGCTTTTGCTTTTACTTCTTCTTTTGCCGCAGGTGTACTTGGCTTAGCTGTTTTTGTAGTATCACCTGGTTTTTTATTCTTGTTGATATAATCTGTAATTGCTGAGGTTCCTTTTTTAACCAATCGATCTTTTTGTTGGTTTACCAGTTGTGTTGTAAGCTTAGTGACTGCCGTCTTTACATCAGTTGTAATTCTCGGATTTGTAAAACTACCAACTAAAGAAGCATTGATAGGTAAATTCTCTAGTTTGGCAGCATCAGCAGGTGTCAGTTTGGCTAGCAACGCATTGGCCTCCGAGCCTAAATATTTGGCGGGCACATCAAATTTTAAAGTGTAATTCATGCTTTGGTCAAAACCATGCGTCCCACCCACAGTAGCTTTGATGTCTTTGTATTTAATATCAAATGGCTTTACATTTACCTTCCCGTCCTTGAACGTGATGGCTGCTTTAATGTCATTTAAATTAATTTTGTTGACATCAATAAATTTGATGTTAGACCCAATTGCTTTCAACAAAGTAGAATTATTTGCGTTTACAGTTGATGACATCAATTGACCCAGTAAATCTCCGGTAAGGGTTTTTAAATCGGGTGTAAATTCAGTTGCATCTAGGTTTCCGTTCAGTTTAATGCTAGAGTTCAGCTTCCCGTTGATGATACCGGCAATAGGCGCAATTTTTTTCAGCATATCTAGCTGCGTAAATGATTGTGCAATATCAACTTGATTTAATTTCAAATCCATGTTAAAAACGGGAGTCTTTCCTTTAGTAGAAACAGCTCCGTTTACGCCAATTGTTCCTCCAAAAATAGATGTTTTTACGTTTTGTAAACTTACCTTTTGGTCTCTTACGGTCAATTTTCCAGATACATCTCTTAGTGTAAGGTTGTCATATAAAACCGTAGTAGCTTTTGCGGTAAGCGTACAGTTTAAGAACGCAGGAATCTTCATGGCATCAGCTTTTTTAGCTGTACCAGCTTCGGTTTTTGCAGGTTCGCCTGTCGTCATAAAATCATCAACAGCTAATTGTTTAGAGGTCATGTTAAAATTTCCTTTTAGTTCTTGATTTCTAAAGATAAATCCATAAAAATTCTCTAAAATTCCACTTACACTAATATCGCTTTTTCCTGTTGTAGCATTCAATTGTTTTAAATTCACTTGGCTAGGATTGAACTGAACCACTGCCGTGCTTATGTTCATTGTTTTTCCGTTTTCGTCAGCGTATTTAAAACCAGATAAACTCATGTTACCGGCATTCTTTATTTTTTCATAGTCGCTTTTCTCTACAGATTGCATGTCAAATTTTGTAGTAACATCAGCTTTTAAAATACCTGATAAAGGTTTGTCAAGTTTGATAGGATAGGCTTTAGAAAGATTAGCTAAATTAATAGTTCCTTTTAATGCGGCATCAACTAGTGCGTTTTGGGTCACGTTTCTAATATTGGCTTTGGCATTAAATACATCCTGGTCAATTTGAAATGAGAGTCGGTCTAGGTTTACATAAGTGTCATTAAGAATTCCTGTTTCGTTGATAATTTTGGTGTCAATTATAATTTTATCAACTGATTTAGGCAAGTTCGGATATTGAAACGAAGCATTGTTTGAGGCAATGGCTATGTTAAACTTTGGAACAGTAGTCTCAGAGTACAACCCTTTTGCAAAACCAACTATGGTGAAATCTCCAGTAGTTTTTACATTGTCTAAACTAGCGGCGTAGGCTTCAGGGATAATCCCTAAGAAGTTTTTGAATGAGGAGGTAGGTGTTTTAAACTTTAAGTCATATTGTTGTCCTTTTGGCATTATTTGTATAAAACCATCAAATTCTAACGGCAATTGGTTGATTAAGGCTTTGTTTTCTTTAAACGTATATTTGCTTTGCGCCAAATCAATTCCTAAAACGGCATCTAGTGTCAAGGCAACTTTATTCATATAGTTGACCTTGTCCAGATTGAGAGAAACTTTGGCTGTAGTTTTAGTGTCTAAGTCTAATTTTTGTGCGGCAAAATCTCCTGTCCCTTCATGGTTAAGACTATCAATGACCATTTTAATTTTAGAACTTTCATCAAAATAGCGAAATTGAAAGTTCTCAATTTTATAATCTTTGATTTTTAGTAGTAATGGACTACTTGGACCTTCTTCTTTTGTTTTTTGATCTTTAAGAGCAATATCAAAGTTGCCAATTCCATTTTTATTGAAAATGATATTAATTAAACCATCTTTAGAGTAAATACCATCAATAGCAATGGCTTCTTTTTTATCCTTAAAAAGTTCTTTGATAGACATTTTTAAGTCTAATTCTCCCAGTGAAACAAGAGTGTCACCTTCAAACGGAGCTTTATTGATTATGACAAATTTTTCTAAGGTTACATTTGCATTTGGAAAATTTTTAAAAAGACTTAAATCTGCTTCTGCAAAGGTTACTTTGGCATCTACATTGGCGTTTATAGCCTCAGATATTTTTGCTTTTATCTGGTCTTTGAATAAAAACGGTGCTGCAAATAGCGTTACTACCAAAAGTAATACTAGGATTCCGATGATTTTTAAAATTTTCTTTACCATAATGTTTTAGTTTTTAATGGGGTAAGACCAAGGAGAATTTTGGTCAACTCCATACAAAAATAATAGTTTCTTGGGGAAATTGTATGTAATGTTTTCATAAAACCCAAAAATCTTTATTATTTGAAAACAAAAAAATCCGCTAGAGTATCATACTCAAGCGGATTTTGTAAGCTTTTGACTTTTATTAATTACCTAATGTTGATTTCATAAGGCAATATAGCTTGTATACCTTTGCGGTTTTGAAGCTTTTTTATCTCCTGCATCACACGGTAATTTTCTTCTCCAATTTCTTCTTTGATAAATGTTGCCTTTGAACTAGCAAATGGGAATCCAGCAAATAACTCTTCAAAATTTTTCTCGTATTCAGGATAATTTTGAGTGCTGTATGTTTCTATTTTAGCCAGTTTAGCAGCATTTGCAATAGCATCATCAAGACCACCTATTTTGTCTACAAGTCCTATTTTTAGTGCCTCAGATCCTGTCCATACTCTTCCTTGAGCAATGGCGTCTACTTGAGCAAAGGTCATTTTTCTTCCTGTAGCTACATGCGTTACAAATGTTTTGTAGATGTGTTCTACCCCTTCAAGAGTAACAGCTTTAAAGTTTTCGTCTAATGGTACAAATGGGCTATAATCAGCAGCATTAGTATGCGTTTTAACTTGCTCGGTATAAATTCCCATCTTTGTTGCCAGTGGCGTAAAATTTGGTAAAACTCCAAAAACTCCTATTGATCCCGTAATGGTATTTTCTTCAGCAAAAATAGTATTGGCGTTACAAGCGATATAATAACCTCCTGATGCTGCATAATTCCCCATGGAAACTACAATAGGTTTTACTTTTTTGGTCAATTCTATTTCTCTCCAAATCAAGTCAGATGTCAGTGCGCTTCCGCCTGGACTGTCTATTCGTAAAACAATTGCTTTGACGTCTTTATTATTTCTGGCTTCTTCCAATGAGCGACGCATAGATCCTTCACCTATTACTGTTACATCTCCTTCGCCACCCATAATTTCTCCCTGAGCATAAATAACTGCAATTTCATTTGAGCTATCTTTTGATAGGGAGGTTGTGGCTACTTTTTGTGCATAATCAACAACAGATATAGTGTTGTATTCTTCGTCTTTGTCTACTTTCAAAATCTTCTTAATGGCATCATGGTATACATCTTCGTAGGCAATAATATCTACCAGTTTTTGTGCTTTTGCCATTTCTGGTGTTCTAGCTTGCAGGCTATTGGCAATTTCATTTAGCTTTGCCACTGGAATATTTCTGCTTTTTGAAATGTCATTTACAACAGAATTCCAAACAGAGGTTAACAAAGCTGTAGTTTGCTCTCTATTGGCGTCACTCATCTTGTTTTCAAGAAAAGGTTCTACCGCACTTTTGTACTTTCCGTGACGGATCACTTCCATTTTCAGTCCTGATTTTTCTTGGAAATCTTTGAAAAACATAATTTCGGATGAAAGACCTTTAAAGTCCATTTCTCCAACAGGATTGATGTAAATAGGACTCGCAACAGAGTTGATGTAGTACTCTTTTTGCGAATACACATTGGCGTAAGCCATGACAAATTTGCCTGATTTTTTAAAACTTTCTAGCGCATCACGCAAGGATTTGCTTTGTGCCATACCTAATCCAGAATTGCTATTCAAAATAGATATTCCTTTAATATCATCATCTGTTTTTGCTTCCTCGATAGCATTTAGTATGTCAATCAAGCCTATGGTTTTGTTTTCTGAGAAAACGGTAACCCAAGGGTCCTTGTATTTCCCTGCATAATCATTTTGTATATTTCCTAAATCCAACTCGATAACCGAATTTTTTTCAACTACAACTCCTTCAGATTCGCCACCAAAAATGGCTCCAAGTAGAACAATGCCAAAGAAAAACAACATGAAAAACACAAAAATACCAATGATGGTAGCTAATACATTTCCTAAAAATTTCATACTTATATTTTTTTAATAAGTCTCTGAAACCATCGTATTGTTACATAATTGAGAGACTTTTTTATGTTTATTATTTTATGCATAGCTCAATTTGATATATTCTAAAATTCTTTTAGTTAATTTGCACCCCATTATGAAATCACAACATCAAGTCATATTATCCATAGGAAGTAATCAAGGAAATCGCAAGGAAAACATCCTTCAATGCCTGCACTTAATACATCAAGAGGTTGGTACAATTATCAAAACCTCTAAGTTATATGAATCACCCGCTTGGGGTTTTGAGAGTGAAGCCTTTTATAATTGTGCTGTACTAATTCACACGTATCAAGCGGCGCATAAAGTTTTGAATCAGGTTTTAAAAATTGAAAAACGTTTGGGACGTTTTCCTAATCTATCAACTGAATACCAATCCAGAGTAATTGATATTGATATTGTTGCTTTTGATGATGATGTTATTGCTACTGAAAAACTACAGGTGCCACATCCTTTAATGCAAAACAGGAATTTTGTTTTGGTTCCCACTTTAGATCTAAATCTGTATTGGAAACACCCGCTTTTACATAAAAATGTTTCGGAGTTGCTGGCGTGTACTCCAGACACAAGCGCTTGCGTGTACGTACAAGATCTTGATGAACCGTTGCGGAACATTCCGCTAGAGCATTATAATTACGTAGCTTTTGAAGGGAATATTGGCGCAGGAAAAACAACCTTAGCATCAAAAATAGCGGAGGATTTTAATGCTAAAACAGTCTTAGAACGATTTGCCGATAATCCTTTTTTGCCAAAATTTTATAAAGATCAAAACCGTTATGCCTTTCCACTAGAGATGTCTTTCCTTGCCGATAGGTATCAGCAATTATCAGATGACTTGGCGCAATTTGATTTGTTTAAAGATTTTTTAGTTGCTGATTATCATATTTTTAAATCGTTGATTTTTGCTAAGATTACACTTGCTGAAGATGAATACCGCTTGTATCGCAACTTGTTTGATATCATTTACAAAGAAATGCCTAAGCCAGATTTATACGTTTATTTATATCAAAATTCAGAGCGCCTGCTGCAAAACATCAAGAAAAGAGGACGCAGTTATGAGCAAAAAATCCCAGCCGATTATCTAGATAAAATAAATAGTGGCTATTTAGATTACATTAAATCTCAAACGGATCTCAATGTGTTGATTATTGATGTGTCTGATAGAGATTTTGTTAAAAATCAAGAAGACTACTTGTTTATCCTGAACGAAATTCAAAAGAAGATCAATACTGGAACTGTTTAAATAAATCCCAAACAACGATCCCAGCACTTACAGATATGTTTAAGGAATGTTTTGTTCCTAACTGAGGGATTTCAATACAACCAGTACATAATGCCACCGCTTCTTGAGAGACACCATGGACTTCATTGCCAAAAACTAAAGCGTATTTTTTATCTTTTTCAACTTCAAAATTTTGAAGATAAACAGCACGCTCTACTTGTTCAATAGCTAGAGTAATCACATTTTCATTGTTTAATTTTTCAATCACCTCCAAGACGCTATCGTAATGTTTCCAAGCAACAGTGTCTGTAGCGCCTAGTGCTGTTTTATGAATTTCTTTGTTAGGAGGAGTGGCTGTAATGCCGCACAGATAAATTTTTTCAATTAAAAAAGCATCCGCGGTACGAAACACAGATCCGATATTGTGTAAACTTCTAATATCATCTAACACCAGTATCAGGGGTGTTTTTGTAGATTTTTTAAAGGTTTCAATTGATTTACGTTCGAGTTCACTGTTTTCTAACTTTCTCATGGTGTGTAATTATTCAAAAAAAAAAGCTTCCAATTTTACAGGAAGCTTTAGAGTATTTGTTGTAAAAAGAATTAGCTTTTTGATGTTTCAGCTGCTAAAACGTTTCCTTTGATAGTAAGTGTTTTAGTAGGAACAACTGCGTTTGATGTTAACGTGATTGTTTTTGTAAACGGCTGTCCTCCTCTTGAAGTATCATATTTCACTCCAATAACTCCTTTTGCTCCAGGAGCAATAGGCTCTTTAGGGTAACTAGGTACAGTACAACCACATGATCCTTGTGCATTTGTAATGATCAATGGTTTGTTTCCGTTGTTTGTAAATACAAATTCTCTTCTTCCATCAGAGTTGTGAGCAACAGTACCGTAATCAATAGTTTCTGTTACAAAAACCATTCCAGCTCCATTTACTTTTGTAGCAGCAATTTTAGCTTTTACCGGTTTTAGTTTTTTTGTAGTTTCTTGTGCGTTCATACCTGTTATCCCAAAGGTAACTAGCATAGCTAAAGCAATTATTTTTTTCATGTCAGTATAATATTAAATTGTAAGCACAAATTTAATTAAAAAAATATATGTTACATCTAAAAATTAGATTAAAATGAATACTTTACTTTGAATAGCGTTCAATTTTGTTTAAAAATCTATAAATTCGCCTAAATTTTAATTTCCAAATACCTCAAAAAAAGTGGCGTCAAAAGATAAAATAGTCAAGGAAACACCATTGATGAAACAATATAACGAGATAAAAAGAAAGTATCCAGATGCTTGCTTATTGTTTCGTGTGGGTGATTTTTATGAAACCTTTGGCGAAGATGCGGTTCGAGCCTCAAAAATTCTTGGAATTGTTTTGACCAAGCGTGGCGCAGGATCCGAAGGAGAAACTGCCTTGGCAGGTTTTCCACATCATTCCTTGAATACCTATTTGCCTAAGCTTGTCAAAGCAGGTTTGCGTGTCGCAATTTGCGATCAGCTCGAAGATCCAAAAATGACCAAAACCATTGTAAAACGTGGAGTTACGGAACTCGTTACGCCAGGGGTTTCAATGAACGATGAGGTTTTGCAATCTAAAACAAATAATTTTCTTGCGGCAATTTATTTTGCCAATAAAATCATAGGGATTTCTTTTCTGGATGTTTCAACAGGGGAGTTTTTAACCGCTCAAGGCAACGCCGAATATATCGATAAGTTGCTTCAAAATTTTAGTCCAAGTGAAGTTTTGATTCCAAAAAATAAAAAAGGGGAATTTAAAGAAGCTTTTGGAGAAGACTTTCATAATTTTTATCTGGAAGATTGGGTTTTCAAGGAAGATTATGCCTTTGAAACGCTTACAAAACATTTTCAAACCGTTTCTTTAAAAGGTTTTGGTGTTGAAGATTTGAACGAAGGTATCATTGCATCTGGAGCCATATTGTATTATTTGTCCGAAACGCAACACAATAAGGTGCAACACATAACTTCCATACAGCGTATTGCTGAGGATGCTTATGTATGGATGGATCGCTTTACCATTCGCAACTTAGAGCTTTACCACAGTTACAATCCAAATGCGGTCACCTTGCTTGATGTGATTGATAAAACGCTTTCGCCAATGGGTGGAAGACTACTAAAAAGATGGTTAGCTTTACCTTTAAAAGACAGTCATAAAATAAAAGGCAGGCATCAAGTGGTGTCTTATCTAAAAGAGAATCAGAGTGTTTTAAAGAACATTCAAAATCAAATCAAACAAATATCCGACTTAGAACGATTGATTTCTAAAATTGCTGCTGGCAAAGTGTCGCCACGCGAAGTGATTTACTTGAAAGAATCTCTTGATGCTATAATTCCCATAAAAACACTTGCTTTACAAAGTCAGCAAGAAGCAGTAAAAGTAATAGGGGATAGCTTGCATAGTTGCGATTTGCTGCGCGAAAAAATTAAATCGGTTTTAAATCAAGATGCTCCAGTGGCTATTGCCAAAGGAAATGCTATTGCGCCAGGAGTTCACGCTGAACTAGACGAGTTGAGAGCCATTTCAACTTCAGGTAAGGAATTTTTAGAGGGTATTGAAAAACGCGAATCACAAGCAACGGGGATTTCGTCGTTGAAAATCTCTTTCAATAATGTTTTTGGCTACTATATTGAAGTGCGTAATATGCACAAAGATAAAGTGCCTACCGAATGGATCAGGAAACAAACACTAGTCAATGCAGAACGGTATATTACGGAAGAACTAAAAGAATACGAAACTAAAATCCTAGGCGCCGAGGAAAAAATTCATAAAATAGAAGTCGAATTATTTGAGCAATTGGTGAGTTGGATTGCAACGTACATCAAACCAGTTCAAATGAACGCTAATTTAATTGCACAACTTGATTGCTTGTGCTCATTTACTCAGTTAGCTGTTGAGAATAAGTATGTTTGTCCTGAACTTGATGATAGTTTTGAATTGGATATCAAAAACGGAAGGCATCCTGTGATAGAAAAACAATTGCCTGTAGGGACGCCTTATATTGCAAATGATGTTTTTTTGGATAGAGAGACACAGCAATTAATAATGATTACAGGACCTAACATGTCTGGTAAATCAGCAATATTAAGACAAACCGCCTTAATTGTACTTTTGGCGCAAATGGGAAGTTTTGTCCCTGCCGAAAGTTTACGAATGGGAATTGTAGATAAAATTTTTACAAGAGTAGGAGCAAGCGATAACATCTCTATGGGTGAGTCTACTTTTATGGTTGAAATGAATGAAACGGCATCTATCTTGAATAATATCTCAGATCGAAGTTTAGTTTTATTGGATGAAATTGGTCGAGGAACCAGCACCTATGATGGAATTTCGATTGCTTGGGCCATAGCCGAATTTTTACACGAACACCCATCTCAGCCTAAAACCTTATTCGCTACGCATTACCACGAGTTGAATGAAATGAGTGAATCATTAACACGTATACAAAATTACAATGTGGCTGTCAAAGAATTAAAAGACAATGTTCTTTTTATTCGAAAATTAGTAAAAGGAGGAAGTGCACATAGTTTTGGGATTCATGTAGCCAAAATGGCTGGAATGCCTCAAATAGTGATTTTAAAAGCCCAAAAGTTACTCAAAAAATTAGAGCGTAACCATTCTAGTGATGCCTTAAATGGGACTAAAACTTCAAAGCAGGGATCAATACTAAAAGGGGAGCCAGAAGAGCCAATGCAAATGAGTTTCTTTAACCTTGACGATCCTTTACTTGAAGAAATAAAAGAAGAGATCATTAGTCTTGATATTAATACCATAACGCCTATGGAGGCATTAATGAAACTCAATGAAATTAAAAGAATGTTGAGTAGGTAGCAATTAAAATTTATATTTAGCGCCAATATTGATATAACCGGCTAATGTTGAAACGATAGTTTCTGTGTTGAATCCTATATTGTTGCTATTGGTAAGTATTTCCGCATTGTTGATATTTAATATATTATGAGCATTACAGTAGAATTCCCAATTTGAATTTTTAGTGGAATATCGTATGTTAGGTGATATTTGAAGCATTCTTCTTTCGGAACTATCTAATTTAAATATTGTATTTGTAGCTGTTAAATTCCAATAAAAGTCTTTTTTAAACATACCATTTAAACCTATGTAATTTTGTAAAGTGTATTGTTTGTTTTTTAAACCGTTATTAGTAAAATTTGAAAAGGAATAATTATAGCCTATTTTTAAATGAATAGGTGAATGTTTGAAATTAGATTTTAAGTTAACAGAATTAGAAAAATAGTTTGAGCTATATTTTGAAAGAATAGAATTTATAAAAAATTCTTTTTCTACTTTATTGAAATCAATATTAAAATTTAAATTAAAGTGATTAATTTTTTTTTCAAAAAAGAACATTAAAGTTGTCAACTTATCTTTTGGACTAATGATATATTGTGTGATAATAAAATTGTTGTTGTAAATCAAATTAGAACCTAAGGACTTGTTTGTATAAGTGTGATTTAAATTGAATATTAATGAAGTATTATTAATAACATTGAATTTGAAGTAATTCAGATTTAATTTGTTTATCGGAAATAAAGTATTGGGCATCAGATTTAAATTTTTCCAAATGTTTCTATAGTCTTTAATCTGATAGTTCTCAATTAGATTATCTTGATTGGTAATGTTGTTTGTTAATGAATTTGAAATTTGTAAGTTGGAGTTATTGCCAAATGCGAATTTTAAGGAAGCGGTATAGCCTATAAAATTATTTGCATATATGTCCTTATTATTAACGATTTGTTCTATTTGAT
>NZ_MTCA01000410.1:0-883 GCF_002150205.1 Flavobacterium sp. FPG59
GTGTAAAGTTGAATACCACAGCGGTTCCTTCGGTAGCCGAAGCCGGAGTGATGGTAGCCACCGTAGGAGCATTGTTATTGTCGATAATCGTACCCGTAGCCGAAGCAGCTCCAGAGGCAATACTAAAATCCTCATTTACTTCGTCAATTGTATCTGCAGTCGTTGGTACCGAAACGGTTCCCGTAGTAGCACCTGCAGGAACATTTACAGTTACAGCAGTAGTAGTGTAATCTGCACTTCCAGCAGTTCCATTTGTTAGAACAAAAGTATAAGTTGTATCTACCGCAGAAGGGTTGCTTAGTGTAAAGTTGAATACCACAGCAGTTCCTTCGGTAGCCGAAGCCGGAGTGATGGTAGCCACCGTAGGAGCATTGTTATTGTCGATAATAGTACCCGTAGCCGAAGCAGCTCCAGAGGCAATACTAAAGTTTTCAGTTACTTCATCAATAGCATCTACCGTTGTAGGTACCGAAACGGTTCCAGTAGTAGCACCAGCAGGCACCGTTACCGTAACGTCTGTAGTCGTGTAATCTGCACTTCCAGCAGTTCCATTTGTTAGAACAAAAGTATAAGTTGTATCTACAGCCGATGGGTTGCTTAGTGTAAAGTTGAAAACCACATTCGATCCTTCGGTAGCCGAAGCCGGAGTGATCGTTGCCACAGTAGGGGCGTTGTTATTGTCGATAATGGTACCCGTAGCCGAAGCAGCTCCAGTGGCAATACTAAAGTTTTCATTTACTTCGTCAATAGCATCTGCAGTTGTAGGTACAGCTACAGTTCCCGTAGTAGCACCAGCAGGCACCGTTACTGTAACGTCTGTAGTCGTGTAATCTGCACTTCCAGCAGTTCCATTTGTTAGAACAAAAGTATAAGTTGTATCTAC
>NZ_MTCA01000322.1:0-2272 GCF_002150205.1 Flavobacterium sp. FPG59
TGTAATAAGCATGCTGTTGCTATTTTTTATCGGCTACAGCCAAAACAAAAAAAGCCTATCGGGAATGGTAACTTCTAACAACCAACCAATAACTGGCGCAACAGTTTCCTTGCTAAAAACTACATTCGTCACTCAAACTGATAGTTTAGGACAGTATTTTTTTTCTGCAATTCCAAATGGTAATTACACCATTCAAGTAATGGCAAAGGGATTTCAAACAAAAAACAAAAACGTCAACATAAAAGATGAGCAAGAAATAATACTTCAATTTGAACTTGAAAGTACTGAAAATCAACTTGATGAAGTAGTAGTTTCAGGCACACTTAAACCCGTAAAAAGATTAGAAAATCCTGTTCCTGTTGAGATTATTTCGGCTGCATTTTTAAAACAAAACCCAACCAGCAATGTCTTGGATGCCTTGCAAAACGTAAATGGTTTACGACCTCAAAACAATTGCAATGTGTGTAATACGGGTGATATTCGCATCAACGGACTTGACGGCCCTTACACCATGGTCACTATTGATGGGATGCCTATTGTAAGCGCTCTCGGTACCGTTTATGGCCTTTCAGGTATTCCAAATGCTATGATTGACAAAATAGAAGTGGTCAAAGGTGCGGCATCTACACTATACGGCAGCGAGGCAGTGGGCGGTTTAATTAACATTATTACCAAAAAACCGTTCGCAGTTCCTTTATTTACAGCCGATATTTTTACTACATCTTGGCTCGAAACGAATGTTGACCTTGGTTATAAAGCCAATATTGGTTCCAAGGCTACTGCCCTATTTGGCATAAATTACTTCACTTACAACAATCCCATTGACAACAACAAAGACAATTTTACCGATGTTTCTTTGCAAAACAGGGCTTCATTTTTCTCCAAAATAAACATCAACAGAGCCTCTAAAAAAGAATTTAGCCTTGTGTCTCGCTACCTTTATGAAGACCGCTGGGGCGGAGAAATGCAATGGAACAAGAGTTTTAGAGGTGGAGACCAAGTGTATGGCGAAAGCATTTACACTTCGCGTTATGAATTTTTGGGGAAATACGAGCTACCCGTAGCCGAAAAAATGTATTTTCAATTTTCGGTTATTGGCCACGACCAAAACTCCGTTTATGGCAACTCTAGTTTTTTAGCCAATCAAAAAATAGCATTTGGCCAATTCATTTGGGACAAAAACTGGAATAACCACTCCGTACTTTTTGGTTCGGCACTTCGATATCAATTTTACAATGACAACACGCCTGCAACGGCAACAGCAAATCATTCTAAAATTTACAGTGCTTTTGCTCAAGATGAAATCACACATAATGAAAAAACCAGCACGCTCTTGGGCTTGCGCTACGATTACAACGACAATCACGGTTCCATTTTTACACCTCGTTTTGCGTTTAAATTCAAGCCAACGCCAACAGATATTTTACGATTCAATTTTGGAACGGGTTTTAGAATAGTCAATCTTTTTACCGAAGATCATCAAGCTTTGTCTGGCGCTCGAGAAGTCGTGATACAATCTAATTTAAAACCAGAAACCTCATACAACCTGAACTTAAATTATCTGAAAAAATTCAAATTGACCAATGCGGGCGTAGTTAATCTTGAATTGGCGTCTTGGTACACTTATTTTACCAACCGAATTTTTGCGAACTACGACATCAACCCTAATCAAATAATTTATGATAATTTAAACGGCAACTCCACTATTTTCGGACTCAGCGCCAATGCTGATTGGGTTAGCCCGTTTGGACTCAAAGCTAACATTGGGACTAGCTACTTTGATGCCATGACAACACAAGACGGTGTTAGTTTGAGGCCACTATTTACAGAAAGATACAGTATAAGTTGGGGATTTAGTTATGATATTACAAACTGGTTTTTATCCTTAGATTTTACAGGAAATCTAACTGGACCTATGCGTTTGCCTTTGCTAAGTGAGCTTGATCCGCGTCGCGAAATTTCTAGACCATACAGCATACAAAACATACAAATGACTTTCAAAAAAATTCATAATCTAGAGTTGTACACCGGTATAAAAAACCTACTCAACTGGACACCCAATCGTGGAAATCCGTTCTTGATAGCACGCGCTAATGATCCTTTTGATAAAAATGTTCAAGTTGATAATTCAGATTCGGTAATCCCTACGGCTGATAATCCATTTGCACTCACTTTTGACCCAACCTATGCCTACGGACCCAATCAAGGAAGACGCTTTTTTATAGGTCTGCGTTATCATTTTGATTAAAAAAATTTATACTTACCTAAAAAC
>NZ_MTCA01000153.1:0-7609 GCF_002150205.1 Flavobacterium sp. FPG59
CTTCTAACCAATTGACAAATTGATTAAAGAATTCAATATTTTCAATAGTTTCATTTTTAATAAAAGCTTTATTTGGTGATTCAAAAAAAATATCTATTTTACATTTTTTTTATCTAATATTTCCATCTTACAAAAGCCTCCATTGCAGCATAATTTGATAGTCCTAACTGTACATACATTGCTGCTGTTTCTCTATTTCTATCTTCCGCTCTTTGCCAAAATTCACGAGAATCAGACCCTTGGAATACGACTCCGTCTTTTTGAGATTGGTGCTTGAAAATTCCGTGTCTTTTATCTAGTACCTGATTTGGACTCATGGGTACAGCCATTTCAATTTCGTCGATTCCCCATTCCTGCCAAGCGCCTCTGTACAACCAAACCCAGCAATCTTTCATGAAATCTTTTGTTTTCAATTCTTTTACAGCTTCAAAAATGGCATCCAAACATACTTTATGCGTTCCATGCGGATCAGCTAAATCACCTGCGGCATATATTTGATGCGGTTGTATTTTTTGGATAAGTTTCATGGTCAATAGGATGTCTATTTCTCCTAATGGTTTTTTCTCAATTGCTCCTGTTTCATAAAAAGGCAATTCCATGAAGTGAATTTGCTCATCTGACAAACCAACGAAATTACTGGTAGATCTAGCTTCTCCTTTTCGAATCAATCCTTTCAAGTAGCGCACTTCTGGAATGTCTATTTCACTCGCTTTTTTATTTTTAAGAAATGCAATCGCTTTTTTATAAATATCCTCTGCTTCACTATTTTTTATTCCAAATTTTTCATTGTAGTCACACACAAATCTAGCAAATCGAAGTGCCTCATCATCAGCAACAGCAATATTTCCTGAAGTTTGGTAGGCTACATGTACTTCATGCCCTTGTTGATGCAAGCGCATAAAAGTTCCTCCCATACTAATAATGTCATCATCTGGATGCGGACTAAAAATCAGTACTCTCTTTCTGGCTGGTTCAGCTCTCTCGGGCCTATAGGAGTCATCAGCATTTGGTTTTCCTCCCGGCCAACCGGTAATTGTATTTTGTAATTTATTGAATATTTTGATGTTGATATCGTATGCTGGTCCTGAATCAGCCAGTAAATCGCTCATGCCGTTCTCAATATAATCGGCATCGGTAAGCATCAATATGGGTTTTTTTAAATCAAGTGCTAACCCTAATACTGCTTTTCTGGTCAATCGATCTGTCCAAACAATTTTCTCCACTAACCAAGGCGTATTAATTCGTGTTAGTTTTGAAGACGCCTCTTTATCTAGAACAAAAACAGCGTTATTATGCTCTTGTAAAAAGGACGCAGGAATTTGATTGGTTACCATTCCTTCTACAGAAGCTTTAATAATGTTCGATTTTCCTTCGCCCCAAGCCATTAAAATTACTTGTTTGGATTGCATTATTTTTTTTACGCCGAGCGTGATTGCTGTTCTAGGTGTATTTCCCAATCCAGAAAAATCACCACTTGCTGCCACTCTGGTAATGTGATCTAATGCTACCAATCTAGTTTTTGAATTCTGTAAAGAACCAGATTCATTAAAGCCAATATGACCGTTTCCTCCAATACCCAAAACTTGCAAATCAATGCCACCCAAAGCTTCTATCTTAGCTTCGTAGTTAGCACAATAATCCGCAATTTCTTCTTTGGATAAGGTTCCATCCGGAATATGATAATTTTCGGGTAGGATATCAACTTGATCTAACAGTAATTCTTTCATAAATCGAACGTAGCTGTTTATAGAATCTGGTTCCATGGGGTAATATTCGTCTAGGTTGAATGTAATTACATTTTTAAAACTCAAACCTTCTTCTTTATGTAGGCGCACTAATTCTGCATACAATCCTTTGGGCGTAGACCCTGTTGCTAGGCCTAAAATGCAGTATTCTTGACGCTCTTGTTTACACTTTATAAGTGTTGCTATTTGTTGTGCAACCGTTTTAGATGCCACAGATGAATTTTCAAAAACTACTGTATTAATATTTTCGAACCTTTTTTCGAACCCTGTTGCCTTATCTATTTTACTTTTTAACATTGCCAGTTTTGCTTTTAATTGATTTTTATTCTTAACAGAGAATTATTTTCGGGACCAGCTTCGGTATTTGTGTCCTTTAAACGCATAAAAAATGATCATCAAATATGAGGGTATTAAAATTAGATAAGCAAGTTGATTTCCGCTTTTTGTTGTTTCTGTAACACCATTAGCTTCATTCGCTAAGTTGATGGTTTCCGCCAAATATCCATAAAGCAATGGAAAAATTGCACCTCCAATGATTCCCATAATCAATATGGCACTAGCTATTTTAGTATATCCACCCATATCTTGAAGTGCCATGGGCCATATTGCAGGCCAGCAAAGAGCATTTGCTAGTCCTAATAGTGCGACTAAAATAATAACTAAAGGCAAAGTAGGTAATCCAGGCAACTGAATCATTATAATGGGAGAAATCATGGTAATTAATAGTACTAAAATTAACCCGAGAATGCCCGAAGCTTTTAGTGCTGTAACCTGCGAAACATATTTAGGTATTAACGTAATTCCCAAAATATATCCTATAACCATTGCGGTCATGGTAAATGAAGTTAGTTTTAAATAAAAATTGCCATTTTCACCATATATGCCTAATTTTTTTCCAAAACCACCAATTGAATCTCCTGCTAAAACCTCGGCAGACAAGTACAACATCAAAGTGATTACACCTAAAACTAATTGAGGGTATTTAAAAGTATTTATAATTTGTTTTAAGACGCTTTGATTTAACGCTTTTCCATCTCCATCCAGATCAATTTCCGGCAGCGGAGATAATTTGACTAAAGCAGCCAAAACAAGAATAATAGCACCCATATACAAATAGGGGATCTGTAATTGTAATGCAAGGGAATCTAACACGGCAGATTTAGCATCTAAATCAAGCATGGCAATTTTATCTGCTGTATACTCCTGCATGTTTGATAACACCAAAGCTGTCAAGACTAGCGGCGCAATAAACCCTGCTAGTTTATTAGCAATTCCTAATACACTAATTCGTGCTGCGGCGCTATCTCTAGGACCTATAACTACTACATAAGGATTTGCTGCTGTTTGCAAAATTGCCAAACCAGTACCCATAACAAATAAAGCCACGAGGAATAGCAGAAAAGTGCGTGTTTCGGCTGCAGGGTAAAACATAAATGCTCCTAAAGCAATTACAACCAATCCTACCGAAACGCCGTTTTTATAACCTACTTTTTCTATAACCCAAGAGGAAGGAATGGCCATTACAAAATAAGCAATGTAAAAGGCAAAAGCTACAAAATAAGCCTGAGACGGAGACAGCTCACAGGCTAATTCAAAAAATGGAATTAGTGGGCCATTCAACCAAGTTACGAATCCTAAAATGAAAAATAATGAGGTCAAAATAACCATCGGAATCAAGGTCTTCCCAAGTTTATTATTTATGGTGCTTTTACTTTGTAACATGTTATTAGTTTATAGGTTTTACAATTCCCAGTTGAGTACAGGATAGTGTTTCTTTAAATAGTCTTTTACCTCGGTAATATCTTCTTTGGCTGTTAAATCTGGAACATGTTCAGAAAAAGGAATTCCTAATGTGGTATTTGGATGCTCTTTTAGTGCGTTCAAAAGTACTGTTGGCAATTCTTTTTCATCTCTTTCTGGATGAACTGGACAGTTTTTTAAATACGGATATATAAGTGCTCCGTTGAATTTAAAAGCGTTCATGCTCACTCTCAATTTTCCTTCGGTGTCTTTATAGCTTTCTAAAACTTCTGCAGTTGGTTTTTCTAGAATATCTAGTAATTGATTGTTTTCATTGAGCTTTGCAATTGCAAAACGGGAAATGCGTTCCAATGGGAATTCCATTGAGTCTCTATTATAACTAATAAATGCATTTGGACTAGAGGTATTTCTAAGTGCATACAAGGCTTCGGTAGAATATAAATTATCACTATTACAAACCGTATACTCTTGAGAATTTAATTCAGGATATTGCTCAGTAGCTTGGAATAAGGCATCAGCGGTGCCAAATGGTTTGATTCTCTCTTCGGGAATGTATTGCGTTGCAAAGGAAATCGTTAAGCCATTGAAATTATTGTTGCTGTTTTTACTTCCGTAAAACTCTTTGAATAAATCTCCTTGTTCTCCAATAATGATATAGATATTTTTATATCCAGCTTTTTTAGCATTCAATAAAAGATAATCTAGTAATGGTCTTCCGTTTGGTCCAACGCCAATTAATCCTTTACTTCTTTCGTTCGCCTGCGTGATTTCTTCTTCACTCAAATTATCAACTATAACTTGTTTTTTCATTCTAGAAGAAGCACCACCAGCCAGAATTATTAGATTTTCATGCATACTTAATTTTTTTAAATGTTACTGTTTTCTAGTATTCTCACACCAGGATCTACGGTTACTGTGTAGGCTTCAATAGCGCCTGCAGCTAGTATTGCTGCCACTACAGGAGCTTCATTTCCAGGTTCAGCCAGTACCACAATACTTCCTCCGCCACCTGAGCCAACTATTTTTGCTCCATATGCTCCAGCTTTTAATGCCGCATTGATCATTGCGTCAATTTTAGGGACGGTTATTTTTAATAAATCTCTTAAAACAGCATGATGTTGATTCATTAAAGCACCAATTTTCTTTAAGTCTGGAGTGGTTTTTTTAAATTCTTTTAAAGCCTCTTTTGTATAATGGTAATTTTTGATGGCTGCTTCAAAAAAAGGAATTAAACGATCTGGTAAGTAATTGTAATATTTATCTAAATCTTCAATTTCAGATGTGTTTAAATCAAAATCTTTGAAATTTTGTTTAATAATGGCAATAGCTATTAAGGCATTTCCTTTTAATTCTCCTATTAAACCAATTGTTTCCTTGGGCACACCAGAAACACCAGTTATTAAGCCTTTTAATTCGTTGCCAATGATGTTGTATGAAAAAGGATCCTTGGTGTTAATGTGTACAATATTACCCATGCCGATGCTGTAATGATCCATCATTCCGCCTGGCTCTCTGTGTTCTAAAACTTCAGAAGCATACCCCATTTTTGCAATAAATTCGGGTGTAATTTCGGCATCAACTCCAAAAGCGGTAACCAAAAAATGTATCCAAGCCATAAGTAAAGCAGATGAACTTGAGGTTCCGGAATTGATCGGGATATCTCCATTAATAGTGATATTGTATCCTACGGATGGTACGCAACCATGCCGTCTTAAAACTCTTAGAGAAGAGGCAAAATAATCTCGAGGCGCTAATTCTGGAAATGTAGCATGAATATCAATGATCCTAACTTCATTAATATCCTCCATGTTTAGTTTGAAAACTGAAGTGTCATTTTGAACAGCAGTTAGTATTATATTTCGATTAATTGCACACGCTATCACGGGTAAACCTAAATAGTCTTGATGGTCTCCAAAAAGACATGTTCGTCCTGGAGCTAATGATATAATTTTTTTCACTTTTTAGAGGTGTTAAAACGCTGTTTTAATAGGGTTTAAGACTAATTTTATGTTCAATTCGAACAGTTTATTTAGCTTTGGTTTTACGAAACTATACATTAAAATCTAATAAAACAAGTAAAAAAACAAAAAATGTGCTCGAACACATTTTGTTAATGTTGTCGAGCACATTTTAGAATTGTTTAAAAAAATTCACTCATAAAAAGATTAGTAATAGCATTAAAAGAATGGAAACTCAAGATTAGTCAATCCTTTGTTAATTAAGTCTTACAAAAAAAATAAAGCAAAGTTTTTATATATTTGCTCAATATGGATAAAAAATATACAATAAAGGATATTGCTAATTTAGCTGGTGTTTCAAAAGGAACTGTTGATAGAGTTTTACACAAAAGAGGTAAAGTTTCGCCAACGGCTTTGGACAAAGTCAATGAAGTTTTAAAAGTAATAGACTACGAGCCCAACCTTATTGCCAGAAATTTAAAAAACAATAAGATTTATCGTATTTGTGTTGTACTTCCTGATCCTGAAATTGATCCATATTGGCGTTCTTGCTTGAACGGTATCAATGATGCGGTAAAAGAATTCAAAGCCTACAATTTGGTAATTGAAACCTTCTATTTTAATCCTGAAAAAAAGAAATCTTTTTTAAAAATAAATGAAGCCATATTAGAATTAGCTCCTGATGCGGTTTTAATAGCGCCTTTATTTCATAAAGAAACCGTGGATGTTATTGAGCAATACAATTCGTTAGAAATCATTGTGAATACCTTCAATAATCAGGTCGAATCTAGTTTTGTGAAAAGTTTTGTTGGTCAAGATTTATTCCGAAGTGGGCGAGTGGCAGCAAAATTATTAGATTCAATTACTAGTACGGGTCATATTGCTATTGTTCATATTGATGAGACCTACAAAAATGCAATTCACATGCAAGAAAAGGAGCGGGGATTTAGAACTTATTTTAATGAGAAACAAAATTCTGCATACACAATTTCCACTTTAAAATTAAAAAATCCAAATGTTGAACTTAATTTCAACACTTTCTTGAATGAAAATCCAGATGTGACAGGAATTTTTGTTACTACGTCTAAAGCGTATCAAATGTCAAAAATAATAAGCGACTTTAAAATCAATAAAATTAAAGTGGTAGGATATGATTTAATAGATGAAAATATTGCGTTTTTAAATCAAGGCTTTATCGATTTTATCATTCATCAAAACCAGAAAAGACAAGCGTATCTGGGAATAACTTCCTTAGTGGAATATTTTCTCTTTCAAAAAGAAATTCCAGAAAGGATTCTTTTGCCCATTGATATTGTGAACTCAGAAAATGCTTCGTATTATATGGAGTAAAAAATAATCTATTCTTTTAAAGTTAACACACCAAAGGAAGAAGCGATATGGAAATTTGGAGTTTCTGTATTTGGGTTAACCCAAGTAATCCAGTTAGGTATAAAAGATTTATTTTGGTTCTTGATGTATTTAGCTCTAAAAATACCGGTTTCAATCCTGTTGTTTTTTATGAGTCTTAAACTTTTTAATGATTCAATACTAATTGATCCCTCAACAATAAAAGAATTAGCTTTTACAGATGATTTAACTATTAAATCATTCTTGGGCCAGTTCCAATTGAAATCAAAATTCTTATCAGGATAGGCTATAAAATCCATTACTCGACTTTGAGTGTCTATTTCTAAACAATAATAGGGATTCATTGTGGCATCAGTTCTAAAAAAAAGTTCAACTCGATCAGAGTTTCCGATGCTTTCAATACTGTCATCCTTTTTTTCTAAGTGGATTTCGGTATCTAAGACAGTAAAATTAAAAAACAAATTTTCCCGATCCCAAAGCGCTTTAAATATAACTTCTTTGCCTTTTTCTGTACTCCATGGGGAACAAAAATCAGTTAAAAACGGAGCATTATCCCATTCTAAATCATCACCATTTCCAGAGATGATCAGTTGTTTTTCCTTAATTAAATGTACTTGATATTCTTTCATTTTCGGAAATTATTTTATGTGGTATTTCGTTTTACTTAATAGCGTGTTTGAATATTTTTTTTGGAAATATAGGTAAAAGAATTTTGAGTGAATCTCTTTGTCAAATTTTTTATTTTCTCCTTTCCAAAATTGGAGGTTGAGATAGCTT